>NZ_JAVRCB010000026.1:0-128452 GCF_034530955.1 Nostoc sp. DedQUE05
GTATGGACATTGCACAGTAGATGACCTCAATTCATCCCTCTATTATGCAACGCCTAAAATTAAAATGAGTATTTGAACTGGATGAATCCACCTTTGATCTTTGTTAACGAGTCTTTGAACTCCATTAATGAGCCTTTAATAATTAAATACGTTACGATCGCACCTTCCCAAAACCTACCAGCTAGACAAAACGCACACCAATATATGATTAGTGTGCGCTTGCGGTTAGATTTTAGAAATTATCAAGGTTAGATTTTAGAAATTCTCGAACTTAGCGATCGCATCTTTCATCTTATCTACCACCTCATCTACAGCTATAACTCCCAATTCCCCAGAGGCGCGGGTACGGATACTTAAGGTGTTAGTTTCCACTTCCTTAGCTCCCACCACAGCCATCACGGGTATTTTTTCTTTCTCTGCATTGCGAATTTGTTTACCCAAGCGATCGCCACTGGTATCAACTTCTGCACGGATGCCCAATGCACGCATCTTCGCTACCACATCTTTCGCAAAGTCTAGCTGTGTATCACCCACTGGCAGTAATCTAGCTTGCACTGGCGCTAACCACAAAGGAAAATCACCTGCATATTCTTCAATTAAGATCCCAATTAACCGTTCCAGCGAACCAAAAGGCGCACGGTGAATCATCACTGGACGTTTGCGAATCCCATCTTCAGCGACGTATTCCAACTCAAAGCGTTCAGGCAAATTGTAATCTACTTGTACAGTTCCTAATTGCCACTCGCGATCTAGGGCATCACTAAAGATAAAGTCAAGTTTTGGCCCATAGAATGCCGCTTCTCCAATCCCTTCAAAGTGTTCCATTCCCAAGGTTTCAACTGCACGGCGAATTGCACCTTCGGCTTTGTCCCAAACTTCATCATTACCGATGTACTTATCGCTAGCAGGATCGCGGAAACTGAGTCTAGCTTTAAAGTTCTTCAGTTGCAGCTTATTGAACACCGACAAAATCAAATCCACTACACTAAGGAATTCGCTATCTAGCTGTTCTGGAGTGACAAACAGGTGAGAATCATCCACAGTAAAACCGCGCACCCGTGTTAAACCGCCCAATTCCCCTGATTGTTCGTAGCGGTAAACAGTACCAAATTCCGCCAGTCGCATCGGTAGTTCCCGATAAGAGCGCAACTCACTCTTATATATTTGGATATGGAAGGGGCAATTCATCGGCTTCATCACGAAGCCCTGTTCCTGTGCAGCAGCTTCCTGATCGTCTGCCATCAAGGGGAACATATCTTCTTTATACTTCTGCCAATGTCCAGAAGTTTTAAATAAATCTACTCTGGCAATGTGGGGTGTTACTACAGATAAGTAACCCCGTTTTACCTGTTCTTGCTTGAGGAAATCTTCTAAAGTACTCCGTAACAGAGTGCCTTTGGGTGTCCACAAAGGTAAACCCGGCCCTACTAGATCGGAAAATATAAATAATCCCAGTTCCTTACCCAGTTTCCGGTGATCTCGCCGTAGCGCTTCTTCTTTGCGTCGCTTATATTCAGCGAGTTGTTCTGGACTTTCCCAAGCGGTGGCATAGATGCGTTGTAATTGGGCTTTAGTTTCATCCCCACGCCAATAAGCGCCAGCAACGCTTTCTAGTTCAATTGCTTTCGGGTTTAATTCACTAGTATTTTCCAGATGAGGCCCCGCACACAAATCCCACCATTCATTCCCCAGGTGGTAAATTGTGATTGGCTCCTCTTTGATATCTCCCAGGATTTCTAGCTTGTAAGGTTCATTAATTCCTTGAATCCGGCGTTCGGCTTCTTCGCGGCTGACTTCTTCCCGAATTACTGGCAATTTGCGATTGATAATCTTCGCCATCTCTTTCTTGATGGCTTTGAGATCGTTTTCGCTAAATGGTTCTGGACTGTCGAAGTCGTAGTAAAAACCGTTTTCTATCCAAGGGCCGATTGTAACTTGCGCCTTGGGAAACAGCTTTTGTACCGCCATTGCCATAACATGGGAAGCAGTGTGGCGAATCTTTTTTAAGTTCTCCGATTCGCTGGTACGCGGTAAATAGATTTTTTCAACTTGTTCTAACTGTTGTGACTGATTTGATGAATTTGGCGACATTGGCTGCTGAACCGTTGGCGAGGTGATTACAAAAGGTGATTTATCTGAATCTGTAGGCTTATTCAACTATAACGACTTTGGTTAATTAGTCATTTGTCATTTGTCCGTTGTCATTTGTCCGTTACGAATAACTAATGACTAATGACTAATGATTAATGACTAATAGCTAATGACTTTGCGTAGCGGTTTGATTCTGAGTCCTGAATTTTGACTTCTGAATTCTTCTTCAATCCAAAAATAAAGATAAATTTTTGATTTGTTACCTGAGTTTCAAATTCAGGATTGCCTGCGTAGGCGTAGCCCGTCGTAGACATCGCTAAATTATCTTATGAATTGCAACTCGCTGTCATATATGCCTATAGATGCCTGTCCAAAGGCACTGTACAAACCAGAGATCGAGACTATATAATAAATTTTGTGCCCTTTGTTACAAAATTTTACATTAAGTAATTATGAGAGAAATCTAAAAAGTATTAAGAAACGTAAATAACGTTAATATTAGTAAGCAAGTTTGAAATATCCCTCTTATTTATGTCAGACTCAAATTTACCAGGGCCTGAGTTGTTTAAAACGGTTTTAGATCCGCTGCTGGAAGATTTTCAGCATTGGTTTACGCGATCGCGCCATTTACTCGAAACTGAGGAACTCTCATTTATGAGTCACCAAGAGCAATCTGACTTGCTCTTGCGGGTTAAGCAAGCGCAGGATGAACTAAATACGGCGAAAATGCTATTTAATGCAACTGATAAACAAGTCGGAATTGATATGGCAACGTTAATGCCTTGGCATGAATTAGTAACAGAATGCTGGAATGTCGCAATGCGCTTTCGTCAAGGACGTGAAGTCTAAGCGCGCTAAATTTCGGCAGACAACTTAGCGATGTCTTTTAAATTACTAAGGAAGCGTCTAGGCAAGATGGTAAATCAGTCGTTAAAAAGATAGTAGAAAACTCTTAACAATTTCTTAACATTATCTGGATTAGCAAAATAATGTATCCTATGCTACCGTAAGTGGAATAACGGTTGACAAATAGCTCCATATAAATGTAAGCGCCTGAAAAGTGCGTAGAATATTCGTCTTAACTGCGAGTACAGTATCGGCGAAACAAAGCGTTACAAAATAAAGTTTTAAAAATTGCTGTTCTGGAGGAAAATCCAATGTTACATCTGCTTTACATTCTTGCTTTTACAATCCTTGCATTTATAGCTGTTGGCAACTTAATCCGCAACCTGATTATGTTCAGTTTCGATCGGGAGCGAACTTACCCAACGAATTCCTCGCCAATGAATAACCAACGTAACTCTGGTTATTATTCATCAAAAAAACAGTTTGTACCCCATCCAGAGTTGTTAGATAGCGCGGGGAATTTAATTAAAGAGCCACTTTTGATAATGCGTTCAATTAACGTTGAAGATGCGCGTCAACATCTCGATGCACTTTACGAAGCATCCCCAGGACATAAAAGAGATAATTCAGAAGAAGCATAATCTAGAGACGCGATTAATCGCGTCTGTTAGCAATTTGGGTGTAAATGGTTGTTGTTTTTACATCCTTAATTTTTTTCTGAGTAAAAATTTATTTCCATATCAATCCAGTCAATGTAACTTTTTTACATTTTGTTAAAAATACTCAATTGGTGGACAACTCCACTCATCTTGCAAAGACTGCGATCGCAGGCGTATACAATTTTCATTCTATTTAGCTAGCGAATTTCCAATTCTTTTTTAGCACTTTTCAACTGTCTCCAGAGGATGTGAATTTGTTTGTAAGCCTCTTGTGGTGAAAGTTTACCACTAGTTTGGAGGCTGCAAATGTAGTTTACCCGTTGAGAAAAATTTTGAAGATTAGCGTTAAATACTAGATACTCTGGTTTAAATTGCCCATAATATGGACTACGAGGATATAAAAAATCGCATAGTTCCGATAGCAAATCAGATTGTCTGTTCATAAGTATTTAGAGTATTACGGATTAGAAATTATCTAATTAGAAAATTTTAATAAAGCTTTTGCCGACCCTTTTGACAAGCATTACAAAAAGAAGTTTGAGGTTCAAAGTCAAGACAGCCAAACGCTTCCTCAGAACAAGCTTTAGTTGGATGTACAGTACACTTAAGGCGATAGTCGTTAGTGAAATATTCACAAGCATGACAAGGAATTTGATGTAGCTTTTTTAAATGATTTATCCCTTGTTTTAAAGTAAAGCAGATACTCAAAATAAAGAAAATCAAAGTGGCCCAAGCAAATGAAGCGCAAAAAATTGTAGCCAGCATAAGTCATCCTCCTAAAGATTAGAAAAAAGTGCCCGCAGTCAACTGCTTTTAACCGCAGGCATGAAATATTATTTAGCTAGTGTTGAGTGAAACTAAATTAACTGAGTCTAGTAGGTAGACATAAATCAAAAGGAATGAGGCGAGTGTGAGCAATTTAAGTCTTGCTCTAATTTATTGTAAAGACGTAGAATGCTACGTCTTTACATGATGAGTACTAAATCACTAGATGATTAAATCGAGTTGATTGCGATCGCACCGAATAAAGCAATACTAGTCAATAGCAGATAAGCGAAGATTGCTCCACCAATTCCACCAATCAAAAAGCCCTCGGTAAATTGACTCCATTCGGCGACAGTATTGATGCTCTGTGGTACTTTGGCAACAGTTGCAACCGAAACCGATCGTGAATAGATTTCTTGCTGTCTTTCGTAGCTAGTAGTGCCATAAAGCGAAAAACCAATTGTCAGGATGATAATCAAACTGCCTGTGGCTAATAAACCAACCAAGCTGCCGACATTAGAATTGCGTAATAAACCCAATGAACCTAATGTTGCAAAGGGGCCAACTAGCCAGTAACCATGAGCCATGCCAATTTCTAATCCCCGCCACAAAGGAGATATACCGGGGCGGTAAATTGGTAAGTATTTGAGAAACTTCAGCGTCAAATCAGAAGAATTGACTGCGCTTACCTGATTACTCGTTTGGCGCTCTACACGTGGAGGCTGAACCATATCACCATTTTTAAAATCAAACCCGGCTGCGATCGCACGAGCGCGGAGAGCGTGCCAAATGTGACCTAACAGAAACATGAGCGCTAGGACAAAATGGAAAGTTACCAACCAACCACGAGCAGAAACTATACCAGTAGAAGTTTCTATAGCTTTAACTGGGCCATAAAAAACTTCCGGATAGACAGTGTTATTGACTGATGCAAAATATGCTGCTAAAAAGCCCATGTATGCTACAGCACCAATGCTGTAAGATAAATACGCTTCCCCTGAGTAAATCAAAACTCGGCGTGCCCAAGCAAATGGCTTAGTCAAGATGTGGAAAATACCACCACCAATTAACATCAAACCAACCCAGATGTGACCGCCAACAACATCTTCCAAGTTATCAACAGCAGCCAATCCCTCTGGCCCCCAAACCCCAAATAGGTAGCCAAAGATGCGCAATGGGTTAAGTGTCGGATGATTGATTACCCTGACATCTCCACCGCCAGCAGCCCAAGGGTCAAACAGTCCACCCCAAAACACCGCCTTAGCAACTAAAGCCAAAGCACCTAAACCTAAAAGCGTGAGGTGAATGCCCAAGATGGTTGTCATCTTGTCCTTATCTTTCCAGTCATAGCCAAAAAATCCAGCCCAAGTAGGATTATCTTGTAACACTTCTGGACCCAGCAGGGAGTGATAAATACCACCAGCTGCCAGAATCACTGAAGGTATCAGATGTAAGACACTGATTACAAAGTAGGGATAGGTGCTAATAACTTGCCCACCAGTAGCGACACCCAAACCGAGAGTTGCTAGATGAGGTAGCAAAATTAAGCCTTGCTCATACATTGGCTCATTAGGGTTGAAGCGCGACAATTCAAACAGCGTCATCCCTCCAGCCCATAACAAAATCAATGCAGAATGGGCAATATGAGCGCCTAGTAATTTTCCCGATAAATTAGTGAGACGAAAGTTACCAGCCCACCAACCAACATCAGGTATCTGTTGCTTATATGGGCTATCTTCAATTACTGCTGTCATTTCCAAAAATCCTTGAGAATATTTAGCAATATTGTTGAGCTTATGCTTCCAGACAATTGCAAATTTATTGCATTAAATGCATTTAATTGAATTTAGCTAATTGGTTGCGGAATCACCGCCTCCTGACTCACCCTACCTTTGCGAAAATCGAACCCACGCGCCCGCAAGGCGTGCCAGATATGACCTTGGAGAAAGAAGAAAGCTAACCAAAAATGGGCATTAGCTAACCAAGTCCGGGCAGTTACAAGGTCAGGGTTAGGTGATGAAAAGTACGGCACGATATTCTGTCTAACTACAAGCGCCGGCCCATAAAAAACTTCAGGATAAACAGTGGTGTTTACCGATACAAAGAGAGTTGCAATAAAACCCATCAGTGCTAAAGCGCCCAGACTGTATGAGAGATAAGCTTCTCCAGACCAAACAAATAGTGGATGCGTCCAACTAAAGGGCTTAGTAGCTATGTGGAAAAGTCCACCAATAATCAACATTGCACCAACCCAAAGATGTCCACCAACCACGTCTTCTAGGTTGTCAACGCCAGCAATCCAAAATTTACTAATTGCGCCAAACAGATAACCAAAAATGACGGCTGGGTTTAATGTCGGATTTGTAATTACCCGCACATTTTCAACATTTGGGTCGTACAAACCCCCAAAGTACATTGCTTTGGCGACTAACAAGAATGCACCACAACCCAGTAAAACCAGATGTATACCAAGGATTGTGGTCATTTTACCCGTGTCTGACCAGTCGTAGCCAAAGAAAGGAACTTTACCCTCCAATTTTTCCGGGCCACGCAGGGAATGAAAGATTCCTCCAAAACCCAAAAAAGCTGAGGAAATTAGATGTAAAGCTCCAATTACAAAGTAGGGATAAGTATCGACGACTGCACCATTTGCACTAACACTCCAACCTTGAGTAGCTAGATGAGGTAGCAAAATTAAGCCTTGCGAATACATTGGTTCTGCTGGATTAAAGTGGGCTAGCTCAAATAAAGTCATAGCTCCTGCCCAGAAAACGATCAGACCAGAATGAGCGACGTGAGCGCCTAGTAGTTTCCCCGATAAGCTGGTGAGTCTGGCGTTACCAGCCCACCAAGGCGAGTCAGTAAGGTCTTGCTCCACCGACAGCGGACTTGTAGAAGTTGTCATTTTACCCTCTAACTTATTGATTAATTTTCTCAATAGTTGTCAAAAAATAGTCTACAATAAAATTCAAATTAATGAAAGTAAATCTCATTAATGAGATTGTAAACTTTTACAAAAAAGCGTATTGACAACGTAAATACATCTTGCCTAAACTATGTAGGGATAGATGTGTTTTCGTGCTTAATGGCATCACCTTTATTTGGAACGAGGAGAAAGCTTGGATTAATCGCAGCAATGATGACGGCATAACATTTCAACAAGCCGTAGAAGCTTTCTTCGATCCGTTTCTGGTGGCGGTTGATGCAAGCCGCAATGGGAGCGGGATGCTGTGATTGGCTTGGACAAACGATAGAATCTTCTCTACGTCGTCTACATTGAGCGTGAAAACGACATGATTCGGATTATCTCGGCTCGGAAAGCGACGCGTAAGGAAGGTGAATACTATGAAAGCTGAAGTCTTAAAAAAGCGACTTGATAAAAATCGTCCAATGACGACAGTCACAATTCGCATTCCCGAAGATGTGATTGAGGATTTGAAACGAGTAGCACCATTGTTAGGGTTTTCTGGTTATCAGCCATTAGTTCGCGCTTACATCGGACAAGGACTTCGAGCCGATCTTGAGCGACTTGAAGGAAATACTGTTTCGACATTGATTGCCAGCTTGAAACGGCATGGTGTCAGTGATGAGATAATTCGTGAAGCACTCAGCGAAGCGACTGGGGGGTAGTTTTAAATTCTCTGTTCGCAGTTAGACAAGACAAGGTTCTGGCACACATCAAGATTCAGGTCTGAATTATAACTGTATAACATCTCATTTGAGCAGATATACGAAATACACTGGTAAATATAAGATATGGGAATAGAGGGAAACTTCAAACAAATATCCACATCTATTTTAGCGAAACAAGATTTGTATGTGTTGGACTTGTATCTTCATGCAAAAGAAGCCCTAGAAACCAAAGCAGTTCAACATCTACCTACCTACTTAAAAAAAAGGAATAAATAATAACTTGAACGCTCTTATTGCTGAAGAGCAATGGAAAATTGGAAGACTAGATATTGATTCATATTGGCACGCAATTCACTACTTGCTAACTGAAGACATATCTCCGTGGGAAGAATGTCAGATACCTTATTACTTAGTAAAGCAATTAGCAACTGAAGGTGTAATTTCAAAATCTGAGTATCAGTTACTAATGAATGCACTCCCATTACGTAATTCTATTGCTCATGGCTTCAAAACTACACAAATTACGCAAAATTCTGTATCTGAATTGATCGAGCTTACAGAACAACTCTTGAGAACTGTACATACTGACGATGAAGCAGGCTAACACTGCGTTGGTTGGAGTGGATGGCACTGCGCGATGTCTACGACGGGCTATGCGCTACGCACCAAGTATATCAGCCTAAAATAGGGAGTGGTGAATTTCCTACTCCCTACTCTCTTCCTATGCTTCAATAACTACTCGAAGATTACCCCGTTTTTTAGCAACGCGACAAGCAGTCGTAGTCCCAGAACGCTCGAATTCCAAATCGAGGATGGTGGGGCCTACTTGTAAATTATGAAATGACAAGCGATTAATCGATTCTGGTAAAGCGGGGTCGATGATTCGCAAGCAGTTATTTTGAGCATCAGGCACTAAGTTGACCATCATTTGCAGTAGTTGGAAAATACTACCCGTAGCCCAAGCTTGGGGAGTGCAAGCAACCGGATACTGCACAGGAGCATTATCACCGTTCCGTTCGTAGCCGCAGAAAAGTTCTGGAGGACGTTGATAGGGTTGCTGCTGAGTCATGTCAAATAAACCTTGGAATATTTCTAAAGCTTGATCGATAAGACCGAGCGATCGCAATCCCATTGCAATCAGAGCGTTATCATGGGGCCAAACCGAACCAATGTGATAACCCATCGGATTATAAGCGGGTGACAAACTACTTAGAGTCCGAATGCCCCAACCATTAAACATATCTGGTGCCCGCAACCGTTCTGCAACACTATGAGCTTTTTCGTCTGTGAAAAGTCCCAAATGCAGACAATGACCGGGATTTGAGGTAATACTGTCTACTGGCTTACCTTCTCCATCCAAAGCCAGGGCGCAGAAATCTTGGTCTTCTACCCAAAAATCTTGATTAAACCGAACCTTAAGATTTCTGGCCTCCTCTTGCCAACGATCTGCCAAATCAAGCCGCTTTTTCATCCTAGCTATTTCTGCTAGGCGGATTTTTGCAGCATAAACGTAAGCTTGTACCTCACACAGAGCAATTGGGCCGTTGGCTAATTCTCCCTTGCGGTCTACAATACAGTCGCCAGAATCTTTCCAACCTTGGTTAACAAGACCGCGTTTGGATCTACGGAAGTAGCTGAGGTAAGTGGTTTCTTTGGTATTGCGATCGATCCACTCCATTGCCGCTAGAGCATTGGGCCAAAGTTGCTCTAAGAGTTCTCGATCGTGAGTCCAAGCATAATGTTCGGCATAGAGCAGCAGCCACAAGGGAGTGGCATCAACTGTACCGTAGTAAGGTGTATGGGGAATTTCTTCACAACGAGCCATTTCTCCCAAACGTAACTCGTGCAAAATCTTACCCGGTTCTTCTTCGCGCCATTCGTCGTCAATTTTACCTTGGTATGTTGCCAGTAATATCAGAGTTTCCTTGGCGATTTGCGAGTTTAACATCAGGCTTTGAGAAGCTGTAATCAACGAATCTCGCCCAAATAATGTCGAAAACCAAGGTACTCCAGCGGAAACAGTCTTATGCTTACCAAAAGACTGGCGCAACAAATACATATCTTGTTCAGCCCGCTCAATCACTCGATTGAAGGTACTCTTATCTGAGCTAATGCGAGTAATTTGTTGTACCCAGTGCTGCTCCTCCATCCACTCAGCAGCTTTCGCCTGTCCTAAAGTGGTGGCGGCGCTCACGGTTGAACTGGACTGGTTGTTTCTCAACATATTCACTCGGTAGCCCAGCTTTTGAGTTTCGTGAGAAGCCAACTCTAGCTGCCAAACCGCAGTGTAACCCTTGAAATTGTCTGGTTGCCGATGCTGGAATAAAATTCGGGATTCCATCACCGAGCCATCCAGGCCTTGATAGGCGAGTGTTAAGGATTCTTCTCTATAGGCAGATGGCTCTTTAGGTACAGGTGCAACACCATCGACGCGATCGGATGTTCCTTCCTCAGTCGTCGGTTCTACTAGGCGTAAAAGCCGACCTCGTTTTTCTCTGTCATAGCCACGGACTTCAAATAAATCAACAAAATCCGCATCAAAACTGATACTTAGTTCAAAATTGACAGTGGTTGTGCTGTAGTTAGATACTTCTATTTCTTCAAATAGTGCCCCATTCAGCACGATTTCCCGGCGAATTCCGATAGTCTCGGCTTTTAGGCGTTCGTCGATTCTGGGATTGGTACACAAAACTGAGAGTGCAAAACCTTTTTCGGCAGTACTACTGAGGAGTACAGGCGATCGCCCTTCAATTTGCAACTCCAAGCGATTGAGAAATCTCGTATCACAACAAAACAGTCCCAGACTGAGATTACCATCGTTGAGGGAACAGCCAGAAATATTACCGATAGTATCTGTCACAAAAAATAAATCATCATCTTTAACCGTTAGTGTCGGTTGCGATCTTTCAGCCACAACACAAGGCCACTCCGGAATCGGTAATTGTTCGGCAGGAATAAAAGTTTTTCCATCCAGAAAAATTTTTTCTGGGGTGATTAGCGTATCCGGTGTCATTAGACAAAGTTCCGTGTACAGGTCTATATTTTTGTGGTCTTTTGAGTATAAGTCTCTTCCCCAAGAGGCAGAAGGAAAGAATAAATACCTTTTGCTTTGAGACAGAGCAACTAAATTTATTTAGGTCGATAAAAGAAAGATTTGTGTCTCGACACATAGTTTAAACAAAAAACAGCGTATTGTAGAGAGACACAAGATTTTAAATAATCTTTGATATTTGATTAGACTAATTTATGATAATTAATTGATTAAGTTTAATCAACATTAGTGATTAAGTTATGTAAATATCGCAGTCATGATTTTTGGCTAAGAAAACTTATTTAGCAAGCAGAAATCAACGTCGGCGAAGTAGGCAATGTCTACGACAGGCGATTTTGCCAACGCATGGACTAGAAATCGAGCGTCCGTGGTTATTAGCGAACACAGTAGTTAAAACCATACAATAATTAATGTTTTAGTACTTATTCCTGAAAAAATTTACCTGTACAAGCAAAAGCATCAGTTGCCCTGAATGTATATTGGGCGTAATAGGTTGTCAATCAGCAAATCAAGTGTACCCACGCCCCTTATTTGGTAACAAAGTGTTGCGACTAGCTTTGGCGAAAAGCGCTTTTTAGCGTTCTTTACATATTGCAACTATCTATTTAACTTGAGAGTCCCTTGGAATTTGTACAATGCAGCTGTGACGTGGATCTGATCGAGGTTGAGCGTTTAACAATAATTCATGAGCATTTCGACTTCTGTGCTGAGTGATCTGCTAAAGTCCCTACCCAACTTGCGGCCCCAGCTATATTTTAAGGCTTCACTAACGGCGCTCTCCCACGCGATGGAAGATCAAGTTTTGGCTGCGACTTTAGCGAAACCCCTTGTAATTGCTAGTTTCCAGCGAGAGCGATTCTACCGCCAAGAAGCTCATCGCTACCTGCGACTTGCCTTGCGGAGTAACCAAATATACGTATTAGCTGCTCCAGAAACGGATTTCGCCAACAGTTCGGAACACTACGAAAAGATAGCTTTTGAGGCAACGGATGGCTTAAGTCAGGAGTGGCATTTGGTAGTGATTGCTGACAATTATGCTACTTGTCTGGTTTGCCGAGAAAACCTTGGTTCTCTTGCCAAAAATAACCAACTACCGGAACTAAGCCCTAATTTGGATATAGACACAGCCCGAAGATTTGAGGGAATTTGGACATCAGAAAGGGGAGTTAGCCTGAAAGCCGCTGAATTGTTGTTAGATCGGGTTTTGGTTTACAGACCAGAACTGACAAGTAAAATTCAACAGGCACGTCAGAGGTTTGGCATTGGCGAACCGCGAAACTACTTTGGAGCCGAACAGGTAAACGAGTATGCCTGTGACATTGATACAGATCCCTTTGTGCAGCGCTTAGTAACTTATTTGCAAGCTAGTCAGTACAAATTGCACAAAGCTTACCGTTCTATTGCTGCTCAAGCACGAAAAGAGCGATTAGTCAACTCGATTAGTACTGCGATTCGGCGATCGCTCGATCCTCATGAAGTTCTCCAGGTGGCGGCACAAGAATTAGGGCAACACCTAGAAGCTTGTCGCTGTTTAATTTACCGCGCTCAAGCTACAGATAGCCAAGCGATAATTGAACACGAGTTTTTGAATCCCGGTATTTTATCTGTTTGTGGGCAAACCTGGGAGTTAGAGAAAAATTCTCTATTTCGGGACATCGTAGAACTTGGCGAAGGTGTTTGTGTCAGCGATACGCTCAGTGACCCCCGCGTTACCAAATCGCCAGGGCTTTCCACGATCGCCAAAAAGTTTGCCATTCGTTCTTGGCTGATGGAACCAGTTTTCTATCAGGGGCGATTATTGGGGATTGTAGAGTTACATTACTGCCGGATGCCACCCCACGAGTGCCAACCTGGAGAATTGGATTTGGTAGAAGCGATCGCTACCCAAGTAGGAGCAGCTCTCATCCAAGCGGAAGCTTACGCTAACCTAGAAGAACTTAACCAGCAGCTAGAAGCCCTAGACCGCACCCGCAGCAACCTCATAGCCATCACCGGACACGAACTGCGTACTCCCCTATCTACAATTCAAGTGTGCCTGGAAAGTCTTGCTAGCGAACCGGATATGCCCTTGGAGTTGCAGCAGGTCATGCTCAACACCGCTCTTTCCGACTCGGAACGGATGCGAAAACTGGTACAAGATTTCCTCACACTTTCCAACTTGGAAAGCGGCCGGGTGGAATGGCATCCAGAATCCCTCAGCTTACAAGAATGTGTCGATTTAGCACTCAGCCGAAATCGCACTCGTTCCTCAACGGAAAAGCTGCCCCAAATCAAGACTCAAATTGCCGAAAACCTACCTTTAGTAAGAGCTGACGGTGATTGGCTAGTCGAGGTGCTGGCAAAACTTATGGACAATGCTTTGAAATTTACGCCACCCCAAGGAGAAATCACGATTAAAGCGATTTACAACAGCCGCCAAATGGTCGAAGTGACTGTAGCTGACACTGGACGCGGCATTGAACCAAATCGTTTAGAAGTAGTTTTTGACCGCTTTTATCAAGAAGAAGGAGCGCTGCGCCGCACCACTGGCGGGACTGGACTTGGTTTAGCAATTTGCCGTCAAATTGTTAATGGCTGGGGTGGGAAAATTTGGGCAGAGTCAGCTGGCAAAGACCAGGGCAGTCAGTTTCACTTCACCATCCCAATTGTTCGGAGTAGCCAAGAGGAAAAGCGAACAAAAGTCAAGAGTAAATAGATATTTAGTCCTTTGTCATTAGTCATTAGTCATTGGGCATCGGGCATGGGGCATGGGGCATTGGTTTTTAACAAATGACAAAGGACAAATGACAAATGACAAAGAACAAATGACTAAAAACTGTTACAGTCTATGACGCGATCGCAACATGATCCTGGTTGCGATGTTAGGATTCCCTAAAAACGTTGAGAGAACAGACTTTATGGCCGAAACACTCTCTGGACAAACCCCGCTATTTGCAGGCAGCACTGGTGGCTTGCTTACAAAAGCAGCAGTTGAAGAAAAGTACGCTATCACTTGGACTAGCCCGAAAGAGCAAGTTTTTGAATTGCCTACAGGTGGTGCTGCTGTTATGCGGAAAGGTGAAAACCTGCTGTATATAGCTCGTAAAGAATATGGCATCTTTTTGGGCGGTCAGCAACTTCGTAAACTCAAAATCACAGATTACAAAGTTTACCGGGTTTTACCCAACGGAGAAACCACTTTACTTCACCCAGCTGATGGTAACTTCCCAGAAAAGGTAACTGAAGGTCGTGACAAAGTGCGTTATGTAGACCGTCGTATCGGACAAAACCCCAGCCCCTCTAAAGTTAAGTTTAGCGGTGTTACTACCTACGACGCTCCGTAACTAACTGTTAGTCGCTAATGGGTAATTAGTAATGGGTAATTGGTAAATAAAAACCCATTACCCATTACCAATTACCAATTACTTTTGAAAAATAATGATTTTTCCGGATTTCTCCCAGTTTTCTACCCTAGCGCAACAAGGCAACTTCGTCCCGGTATATCAAGAATGGGTAGCGGACTTAGATACGCCCGTATCTGCTTGGTATAAAGTCTGTGCGGGTCAACCTTATAGCTTTTTGTTGGAATCCATCGAAGGTGGGGAAAAACTGGGACGCTATAGTTTAGTGGGCTGCGATCCGGTGTGGGTTTTGGAAGCAAGGGGCGATCGCACGACTCAGAAAAACCGCGATGGTTCGCAGGTGGTTTTTGCTGGCGACCCTTTTACAGCTTTAGCCGAATGTTTAGCACCTTATCACCCAGTAAAATTACCACAGTTACCGCCGGGAATTGGCGGTTTATTTGGGTTTTGGGGCTATGAATTGATTCAGTGGATTGAGCCGCGTGTACCCATTTATCCACCAGATGAGCGGAATATCCCTGATGGGTTGTGGATGCAGGTAGACCACTTGTTGATTTTTGACCAGGTGAAGCGGAAAATTTGGGCGATCGCTTATGCTGATTTACGCGACCCGAATGTAGATTTGAAAGCAGCATATCAACAAGCGGGCGATCGCGTCACCCAAATGCTCGAAAAGCTATCTTTGCCCCTATCGCCAGAAAAAACTCGATTGGAATGGAATCCGCCTGCGAGCAGAGGAGCAGAGGAGCAGGGGAGCAGAGAAGCAGAGGAGTATCAGAGTAATTTTACCCGCCCTGATTTTTGTGCCAGCGTTGAGAAGGCGAAAGATTACATTAAAGCAGGTGATATTTTTCAAGTAGTAATTTCCCAGCGACTATCAACAACATACACAGGCGATCCTTTTGCCCTTTATCGGTCGCTACGTCAGATAAATCCTTCGCCTTACATGGCTTACTTTAACTTCCAAGATTGGCAAATCATCGGTTCCAGTCCAGAAGTGATGGTGAAAGCCGAAAGCGATTCTGATGGTGGAGTAATCGCGACGGTACGCCCAATTGCTGGGACGCGTCCGCGAGGTAAAACTACTCAGGAAGATGCAGCCTTGGCTGAAGATTTACTCCAAGACCCCAAGGAAATTGCCGAACACGTGATGCTTGTCGATTTAGGGCGGAATGATTTGGGGCGTGTATGCCAAAGTGGTAGCGTCAAAGTCGATGAATTAATGATGGTTGAACGCTACTCCCATGTAATGCACATTGTTAGCAATGTTGTGGGTAAATTAGCAGTTGGTAAAACAGCATGGGATTTACTGAAAGCTTCCTTCCCAGCAGGTACGGTAAGCGGCGCACCCAAGATTAGGGCGATGGAAATTATCCATGAGTTAGAGTCTAGTCGTCGGGGTGTTTATTCCGGTGTGTATGGGTATTACGATTTTGAAGGACAATTAAATACTGCGATCGCAATTCGCACAATGGTAGTACATGATAATACCGTGAGCGTACAAGCCGGTGCAGGTTTGGTAGCTGATTCTGAGCCAGAAAAAGAATACGAAGAGACGCTCAATAAAGCTAGAGGTCTATTAGAAGCTATTCGTTGTTTGCGTTGAAATGAGGACGAAGAAGGGAATAGAATACGGGTTAGAGGGTACAGATTATTACCTGTCACCTGTAAACTCTCCTTTAACCCCAATCCTTTTTACTACTTCTATGGTTTCTCTTGCATACAATTAATTGCACACTGGTTTTTGTTGCTTAATTGTAAAACCGGGCTTGATATAAGTACAGTAACAGTTCGATCTGCGGTATGAGCATCCAGACCAGACTTTAAAAGTTGATGTACCAATACTCTTCTATTTTGAATTACATAGGTTTTACTTTGAACAGCAAGATGTTTGGAAACAATTTGTGCTACTTCTAAGCCCACGTATCCACAATACCGCGACAAATTAGGAAGCTTTATAAATCCAATCAACATCAAACTTTTTCCAAAGCTAAATAGAATTTTTAAACTTATTGAAAATTTCAAATAAGTCCTGGTAAGCTAAACCACATCTAGTTTGCATAATCTGAAATTGTACATTTCTTGTGGGGTGGGCGTCTTGCCCGCCCAATATATGCAACTTTTATGTGGAACAGCTTATCCAAATCCAAGACCTCTGTTGAAGTTACTACACACTAGAAATGAACAAACTTACTCATCCTAATTAGTTGAAGTAAATCGCCCAAAGAATTCCAGTTACTTTAATGGCAATTAAAAGGTTAGTGAAAAATCTGTCGAACTCAATTTATTCTCCCAATCCTTTGTCATCTTGACCAGCAGTAAAAAATAATTACCAGACTTGATTGACATTGATAGTCTCAAAGTTGTTGAAATCATGTCTAAAAACAACGGGTTCAATTAAATCCTTTTTGGGATAATCAAAATCAGTTTTCATAAGTAAGTTTGACTCTAAATTGCTTTATTCGTCAAGTAAAGAAAATTAAGAAATCTCAAAGTGTCTTCTTTAAAGGCTGGTTAGCCATCCAAGCAAACCGTGTCCGGTGATAACTTCTACAGCTATAAGTGAAACAAAAGCAATCATTGCCAAACGCCCATTAACTTTTTCAGCATATTTGGTGAATCCTATCCGTGGAATTTCATCAACATAAACTTTAAGTTCAATCGCAAATCTGTTGAATTTACTGCGTTCGTTAATGGTAAAGCCTTTACTTGCCATTTTTGACTCTTTGTTTTTGCTTTCTGTAAAGGAATATTCAATATTGTAAATATTTTTTGCAAATACTTGACATATAAATAAAAGTAGTGATCGCCGTACTAAGTGAGTAGGGTATTTCGGATATGTACGAGAACTAGGCAATAGACCTCTTGCAAAAGTCCCTAACACCCCTCCCCGCTCTTCGGGAGACAAAGCGTAGCTTTCTCGTTCCCAGTCTCCGACTGGGAACGAGGAAAGTCTTATTAAGGCTAGGTTTTTAAGACTTGTGTATACACCGTAGGCTCTTCGGGAGGGGATGACAAAGCGTAGCTTTGGCGGGGTGGGGTTCTTTCTTATTTTTGATTTATGCAAGAGGTCTAATGTCTACGACAGGTGGTTCCTGAGTGCAGCCGTACTCCTTCAAAGAAGGGTTACACCTACGCTCTTGGAGGGGAATTCATACAAAAGTACCAATTGCATGAAATTAAACATCAGGAAAACTTATTTTTTAGATAAACAGAAATTATCAATATATAACTGAGAAAGTATTGCTTATTTGTAACGAAGTTGTTATGTTTCTTTACATAAAGATACACAAACAGCATCAATGCGTTAAACCACGGTTAATCAAGGCTTTTTAAATAACCATGCAGTCGAGCCTGCAATGTGCTTTGCCAAGTATCTAAACTCAACGGCAACAGCATCACTATGCCTTTATTAGAGCTATCTATGTCTACAACAGGCTTTCTAGTGATGTCAAAACTATTGAGTGCCTTTATTAACACTTAAACGCATTTCTCATCGGTTTTTGCACATTTGATTTTTCACATTCGGTAGAACTGTAATTTTCTTTTTGGAATTTCTGCTATGTCTTTTACCATCCAGTCGGCTCAAAGTATTTTTCCCGGCACCCTAGTTGCTGACGTTGTTCCAACCGTCGTCGAATCATTCTCTAAGCTCAATGCTGAAGATCAACTAGCATTACTTTGGTTTGCTTATACCGAGATGGGTAGAAGTATCACAGTTGCGGCTCCTGGAGCAGCAAACATGATCCTTGCACAAGGCTTACTCGAACAAATTAAGCAGATGCCTTTTGAGGCTCAAACGCAAGTCATGTACGATTTGGCTAACCGTGCTGATACTCCTCTGTGCCGTTCTTATGCATCCTTCACGGTGAATATCAAGTTGGGCTTTTGGTATCAGTTAGGAGAATGGATGGCTCAGGGAATCGTTGCTCCCATCCCACCAGGTTACAAGCTTTCTTCTAAAGCTGCCGATGTGTTACAAGCCATCCGCAATGCAGATTCAGGTCAACAAATTACCATCTTACGTAATACCGTAATTAGCATGGGATTCGATCCGAATGCTCCTGGTAGTTACAAAAAAGTCTTAGAGCCGGTAGCTCCTCCCACTGCACCAGCATTTCGGACTAAAGTCACCATTGAGGGCATCAACAATCCTACGGTACTTGGCTATATCAACAACATGAATGCCAATGACTTTGATGCTGCGGTTTCTCTGTTTACTTCCGAAGGTGCTTTGCAACCTCCCTTTGAAAGACCAATTGTTGGTCAAGACGCAATTCGTGCTTATATGCGTGAAGAATGTCAGGGATTGAAGATGCTCCCAGAGCGCGGTTTATCTGAGCCTGTGGAAGATGGCTATACCCAAGTTAAAGTTACAGGCAAAGTCCAAACCCCTTGGTTCGGTGCCAGCGTGGGTATGAATATTGCATGGCGCTTTTTGCTAGATCCCCAAGGCAAAATCTTCTTTGTAGCGATTGACTTGTTGGCTTCTCCAAAAGAACTGCTGAATCTAGTACGTAAATAGAGGGCTAGATTAGTTACTGCTTAAGCGTGGATAAGGCGTAGCCCGTCGTAGACATCGCCACGCTTAAGCAAAAGAAAGTTATAGCGCTTTATTTGGTATTTTGATGTTGCGATCGCTATTGAAAACAACCGATTTTATCAAGAAAGGCAGGAGGCAGAGGGCAGTTCTTGCTTGAGCAAAACTGCCCAGTTGTTGAGCGTAGTCGAAACACTGTTTCCTACCGTGACCAAAGGGAACTCTTTACTTGTTTATATTTAAATAACAATATATCTTTGGATAGAGTAATAATTTATTCATCTACCAAGGGTAATAGATTATCAATGACTTTTTTCAATTCCTCTGAGCCGCTCCTGCGTGAAAAACAGCAAGAGCTAGATTTTCAAGATATTCAAGGTCTAGTCTGTCTCAACTACCAAATTGGAAATTTCACTCTCTTTTCAAAGTTTTATACTCGCGTCGATCAAGCATTTATTCTCTGGGGACTAATTTCATCTGGAATTTTCGTAACCGCCCAGTTTCTACCCATTAGCTGGAGTAGCCAAGCAATTTTGTGGTCAGTGCTTACCTTATTCGGTGCAGTTGGCATGGTAAGTTTAACTTGGTTTTGGGCAACTGTAGAACAGTTACGCTGGGTTGTTTATAGCTGGGCGATTTTAATCTTAATGGGTTTAATCTTGACCGATCTGAGCATTTTTTTAGGATGGGGAGAGGTGTTGATCCGTTTGTGTCCACTGTGGTTAGGATTAAGTGCGATCGGTTACTTTTGCACCGGGGTAGGAATGCGTTCGCGCACATTTATTTTGATGGGATTTATTCATTTGCTGGGAATCTTAGTTTTACCGTACTGCGGTGTTATGCAGTTTCTCTCAACGGGGCTAATTATGACCGTTAGTTTACTGTTACTAGCAGAATTACAATGGGATATGCAATCTTCAAGTGATTACAGCCAATTAACACCACAACAAAAGCAGTTTAACCAAGCACAGTCCCAACGGCGTCAAATGACTAACTAAAGTTATAAAGAATTAAAATCTTACTTTAGACAAGTTTATATAAACAATATAGCTATATCTCTTGACTAGGTGGTGTTTATACTTGAGAGAGAGAGGTTTTCACCCAACTGTTAGCTATTCTAGTTTATGAAAACAAACAACACTGTATGGGTGTTATGCCGCTGTGGCCCAGTATCAAACATCGAAGGAGAGCGATCGCAGATGTTTGAACAGTGTAAATTAAATACGTTGACGGTGTGGAGTTTTTGTCGCTTCCTCCACCTTGTTATCACCAAGGGAAGGTTAAATTCTTTATCAGAGCGGTCTGAGGTGATAAACGTCTTGTGTTTTTTAGATTACAACTTAATTTTGACACTCCTATCTTCTTAGTTCATTTTGAGCTAAGGAGATTTGACTATCACGACTAGTGTAACTATTTGTTAGTTGGCGTTTGTGTGTCAAAATATTCACGCCAACGACTAATTTGACTATCCTTAAAATCTACAACAATTACGTCATCAGCTTTATTACGACGACCTGTCGCCTTTTCTGTATCTTCGTAGTACCACTCTACTGCTGCCTGATTTGCTCCAATGATAATCCGGTGGATGTATATTTTAACATCTGAATACTGTTCTTTAAAATTGGCAAGTCCTTCTCGAATTCTTTCTTGCCCCCGCCAGCATTGACCAGGCACGATTAGTTCTCCATCAATCGTAAACAATTGTGCAATAGCGTCAACATCTTGAGCAACCCATGCATCTTTAGCTTTTTCTATTAATATCTGGATATCTTGTTGGTTCATAGACTGACTGGCAACTAAAGGTGTGCTAAAAGTTAAGCTAACAAATATAGTTCCTAACACTAGCCATTGAGATAACCAAAGCATCTAGATTTTTCTACCTTCTAAAGTATCAAGCTTATAGAGCATTAGTAACATTTAAGCAGGAGTTGTTTGCATTGCGATCGCACCTGCGCAAAGTCGGTTTTGATGAATGCAGAATGTCTGTAGCGTTGATTTTAATTCTACAACCAAAACTGGCGATCGCCTTCCACTATACCTGGAGCAATTCCTTGTAACCGTCGATAAGCTATTTTGTCAGAACCGTATAATGGGACGGGTAAGCGAGGTTCTTTCAACGCCCCGTGATGTAGCAATGTCAGTTTAAGTGTAGCTTCTATTAAACTTTCAATTGATACTTGCTGTTCATGTTCAGGATCGGGAATAACCTTTAAACGCAGAGGATAAGGTAAACCCATTTTCTCAGATTTTACTTCAGTAGTGATTAAAATTACTTCATACGACGATAAGCGAAGAGCTAACCCTTTAGTTGGTGCTGTCACTACAGACTGCTGAAATTTATATAGTCGTGGAATCTGAGATTTTACACACTCTACCAAAATAAACTTTGAACCAATAACTTTTGCTCTTTCTCTTAAATTCTTTATTTCATCACCACAAAAACGTCCATCACGGTAAATTAGTACAGTTTTTTGTCTTAATTCAGCAGATGGTAGAAATCTTTCTAGTGTTCGTTTATCAATTGTTTCACCCTCGGTTAAAGCATCTTCCAGTCGGTAACGAATAAACTCCCCTCGCTTGTCATAGAGACGCACACTCGCACAGACATTTCTACTTCCGATTCCCTTATTTTTAGAAATTCGGGAAACATCAAAGCCAATGAAATAATCAGCAATTTCTAGAGGTTCAGCTAAAATAAAGGGTAAGTTTCCTAATTTTGCGAGAATTCCTGGAATTACCTGATGAAGGATATTACCATAATTACTAGTATTTTTTAATGTCTCTTCATAAATTACTTGACTAGCAATTTCTCGCCGAAGTAAACGTGAAGAAATAAAAGAATAAAAGCTACCATCATCACTATTATCAGCATGGCGATCGCTCTGAGGTAAAAATGTCAAAACAATATCAGTAGGAATCGCCATTAATTCATTAATAGCTTCTTTAAATTTTTCTCTATCTTCAGGAACTGCCATTAGTTTATCAACAGCTTCTTCAACTTTTTCTCTATCTTCAGGCACACTTGAACTACTTACTGATACACCAACGCGATGAACAATTATGCTTTCAAACCCATAGTATTTTAGACGTTTCTGAACTTCCCTGATAAAAGGATCTACTTTCAAATCACAAAGCTTCAAAGCTGTGATACGAATCGGTGTTAATTTATTTTCATATTGAGATTGACGACGATAAACGCCTCCTTGTGATAGTCCTTTGAGGACATCTCCTCTCCTACTTATAAAATTTTGACCAGATTTATCCTTTCCAAATAGAAGTTGAGTATCTTCAAGCTTAAATTCTAGTGGCAAGAATAATTCAGAACAATTGCCGCCTTTTCTACTGTTAATACAGTTTTCGGATAACACAAACCCATAAAGACTTAGAGCTAGTGCAGCTTCTTTTTTGTATGAAGCCAAACTATTTTGTCGTTCTTGATAAGGAATCTTAGCTTCTTTGAGTAAATCTCCATAGTTTACATCAAATCGTTTGGCAGTTTCTTCTGTAATACAAGGAATAAGAGCAGCCATTGCATAAGGATAGCGTTTTTTCTTCTTACCAAATTGAACAATTACAACAGGTTGATCTCTTGGTGCTTCACGAATAGCGATTTCACTGGTTGATGCAGGCTTATAGTTGAGTAATTCTTCTTCACGCTCACCAATAGTTCCTTCTATATCTACAATAGTAGCTGAACTATTCTTTTCAATATCTCGAACATTTAAACCAATTAATAAATCTTTTGAATTTTGTCTATAAGGATGATTCTCGTAAAATTCAGACAATTTTCCTTTAAAGGCGAAAGAACTACGAACAGTTATAGCAATAGCTGGGTGTGAAATATTTTGAATTTCAATTGGTTCTGCCCAAAATTTGGCTTCTCGTCTAACTTCAACCTTATTAAATGGAATACTAAAATATGAAAATGGTCGTCTAATTTTTAATATTCTTATAGCTAGTTCAGAAAGAATATCAGCAGATATTTGTGGTTGGCTTACCCATTGAATTGAATAATAGCGATCGCCAATATCTTTTTTCAATTCTTCTTGAATTCCTGTTAAAGCTTTTCGCCATTCATCTAAACTTGGCATTGCTTGATCGGGTTTAGCTAAAACCCAGAAATTACCATCTGCAAAGATGGTCATAATATCAGGAAATTTCTGACTAAACCGCCAACTTAAGCGATTTCCTATTTCAGTATCTAATCTGGGAGTCAGTCGAAAGCAGATTAAGTTAGGTTGAGGAATATTGAGTAAAAATATTTCAGCCAAAAATATTGGGGATATATTAGTTTTTAAGGGAGATTGAAGCACACCAGCAGTCATGTAGAAACCTCTGATATAGTAAATTCACAAATTGAGTTAAACGAACAGTAGCGACAACTTACACCTGGATTTTGGGGAAATATTTGACTGAAATCAGCAGAATTTTTCCGGTAGCGTCTCAATTCCTCTTGATGTCGTTGAGCTATTAAAGCGAGTTCTATCTGAAAGGCCTTAAGAGTGTTAGGTGTTGCGCTGATAGGTTCTGACCAGTTACCATTTTCTAAGTTATAAAAAGACGCTACTGCTTTTTGCTGGGGGTATCGGTAACTAGCAGCTAGTAAATAAATATACCCTTGTCGCCGATCAAAATCAGAGTGGCCAGTTTTGAAATCTAAAATGTGCAAAGTATCATCTTCTTCGGCAAAAATACAGTCAATCGCAGCAAAGAAGTTAAAAGACTGATTGCCCTGCTTAATCAGAATTGGTTCTGGAAAACCCTCATCACCTCGGCTAAGTTGAATAATTTTCTTCTCAGCAAGAATTGGATTTTGCTGGTAGTTTGTCAGTATTTGAAGTACTCGCTGCTGAACCAAATCTGACTCTTTCCGCAATTCCAGAATCTCTATTATTTGTTCTACAGCATCTTCTTGATGTAACATCGGGGAGTTTTCATGAAACTCATAAACCCCCCTTTGTGCTAGTAGTCCAATTCGCTGAGGAGTGCTATCACTTACTAAGATTGCTGCAACCGCAGGTTCTCGCGATCGCGCTTTTGTAAAACCTCGTTTCATGTCACAGTGTAAGTGTTCTTTCCCTATGGGTGGAGAATACTGCAACCATAGGTTGTAACTGGCAAATGGTAGCCAATTTTGGCTCATTGATGTCAAATCCCAGAATTTAGCAGAGAAAAAAATTTTACTTAGTCAGGATTTCGTAGATTGCTGTATATACATCAATCTCGGTGGCGA
This sequence comes from Nostoc sp. DedQUE05, assembly GCF_034530955.1. Lineage (NCBI taxonomy): Bacteria > Bacillati > Cyanobacteriota > Cyanophyceae > Nostocales > Nostocaceae > Nostoc > Nostoc sp. DedQUE05. Next base: position 24,161 of record NZ_JAVRCB010000026.1, read on the forward strand.
TTTCCAAGGTATGTAAGCCTTCTAGCATCTGTTCCGCAGCCTGTATGAGTTGTGGATTGCGGCTTGATTTTTGAATTTCTTCAAGCAGAACTGGTAGAGGTCTACCAATAGAAAAACTCAGTTGTTCAGGGTTCAACGATTGTTTATTCATGCTTTTGCTCTTGTGTAACGAAATATAACTCAACGAACATCAGTACAACCGCCTGAATTGCCATACAATTTCAACAAGGCAAGATATAAGTTGTTCAGTATTGAACCATATTATGCAAACTGCATAATTATTGTCAACTACTTAATTCAGGCAAAAATAAATGTTGAATTTTATTTTCAACACTGGTATTATCTATCTATGAGTGATTCAAAGGCTAAAAATTTTGGGTAACTTATAGCCCAGCAACTCCTGAAAAGCTTTGTCAAATAAGGCTTTTAGCCTACTATCACTCAAACCGATAGAAGGCTTATTATTATTTATGCTTCAGGAAATGCGTTAGGCAGTTGAATGTGATTATGGATAAGCAAGAGAGTCAGAGTTTTGGCAGGTGTATTTGGCAAGCTCGTAGAAAAAAGGGATTAAGTCAGCGTGAGCTAGCGGTAAAGGTAGGGGTAGACTACACCTATTTGTCCAAGCTAGAAAACGACCACGTTGAACCAAGCGAGAAGGTGATCCGTTCGCTAGCAGAACATCTCAGTTTGAATGCAGAACAGTTGATGTACCTAGCTGGACGCATGACTCAAAATGATTCGGAAGCTTTCGAGCAATTGCTTAAGGTTAACTACAAAGAAATGCCTGCTTTATTTCGTCGAATGAGAGAAAGTCCGGGTATTGATTCTTTAGTTAAAGCAAGAGATGAACAAATTGTAAGATTACAAAAAGAAAATGCTGAGTTAAGAACTAAAGTAGAAAAACTTCAAAAAAAACTTACTTTATTTAAGCCTTATATTTTTTACTCTAAAGAGGAGATAGAAAGGAAAGCTAACGAAATTTTACATAATATGCCAAATTTGCATAATGATGATGCTGCCAAAATACCAATTGATGCTACTAGAGTATGTGATTACTTGAATTTAAGCATCGATATTGAGGAAATATTGCCTGATGAACATGGATTAATAGTAGCTAAAATTTTACCATTAGAAAGAAGAATACTAGTAAACTCAGGTCTTCCAGAAATGCTAGGGACTTTTACGGAGTTTACAATTGCCCACGAAATAGGCCACTGGGTACTTCATATTAACCAGGAAGATGCTGATATTTTATCAGAAGAAATTAACGAAAATAGTGATGATGAGAATCAAGTAATTTTATTCCTATGTCGTAGTGCTAGTAGCCCAATTGATAAATTTGAAGCATTTGAGTGGCAAGCTCAGTATTTTGCTAGTTGTCTATTAATGCCTCGTTATGTTTTACAAGAATTACGTAAAGAACGTGATTTAACTAATTGGAAGCACCTTTTCATAATGGCAAAGGAGCTTGGTGTAACAATATCTAGTCTTATTTATCGGTTACAAAATTTAGGTTGGATTTATATACCTAAAGGTTCTAAGCAAATCTATCCCGGAAAAATAGGATTAGAGACTGAACAGCCAAGAATGTATTATTTATGAGGTAAAAGTGAGGAAAAAATAACGTGAGCATTTTCAATGCATATAGATACTATTCTAAAGCAGAGATTGAGCAGAAAGCTTATGAAGTTCTAGAGAGGATGAAGGCAGAAAATTTTATTCCAAAGTGGCCTTTTGACGCTAGTTGTACTGCTGATGCTTTGGGAATAATGATTGACTGGCAAAGTATACTTCCTGATGATAAAGGAGAAATAGTAGCTAAAATAATTCCTAGAAAAGAACCAAAAATAGTACTTAACAAAAACATACAAAAATTAGAAGAAGAAGGTTTCCAAGCATCTACAATTGCTCATGAGATTGGGCATTGGGTACTTCATATAAACCAAGATGTAGCCAGAGGTTCTGTGCAGCAGTTAGAGCTAACCCTAAGTATTGACTCAATTGAACAACAGTTTCTATGTCGTAATGTTAGTGAGCAGATTTATAAGAGGCGTCCTGAAACTCAGGATGACTGGCGAGAATGGCAAGCTCAGTATTTTGCTAGCTGTCTGTTAATGCCTAGAGAAATTTTGGAAGCTAAACGAAAAGGACGTGATTTAACTAATTGGCATCACCTTTATGCAATCCAAAAGGATATTGGTGTAACCATATCTAATCTTGTTTATCGTTTGCAAGACCTTGGCTGGATTTACATTCCCAAGGGTTCTAAGCAAATATATCCCGGTAAAGCTACACCGAATGGGCAGACAAATTTATTTAATAGGTAAAGTGCGATCGCTCTCCATCATCTCATCATGCGATCGCTTGAAACTACTAAAATAGAAACTAAGATGCTCACAATAGCCTATGAACGCTAAGACAACCACCTTCCCTTCTACACTCAAATTGAAAATTGACTTGACTGATGAGCAATTTTTCCAGATGTGCCAGAAAAACCGCGATTATCGATTTGAGCGTACAGCATCAGGGGAATTATTAATTATGCCACCTACAGGTAGTGATACTGGCAACCGTAACTTTGATATGGTTGTTGAATTAGGAATCTGGAATAAACAAACTAAATTAGGCAAAGGTTTTGATTCTTCAACTGGTTTCACCCTACCTAATAGTGCAGAACGTTCTCCTGATGTTTCTTGGGTGAAAATTGAGCGATGGAATGCTTTAACTCCAGAACAACAAGAAAAATTTGCCCCAATTTGTCCTGATTTTGTAGTAGAGTTGCGTTCTCGTACTGATTCCTTGAAAGAATTGCAAGATAAAATGCAGGAGTATATCGAAAATGGCACTCAATTAGGCTGGTTAATTGACCGGAAAAACAAGCGAGTGGAAATTTATCGTCCAGGTAAAGATGTAGAGATATTAGACAATCCTACTAGTTTATCAGGAGAAAATATACTACCTGGGTTTGTGTTAGATTTACAGCAGATTATGTAATTTTATTGATTAGGATAAATATAGCGCATTTCAAAGCGGCTTTGTTCCCAAATTGGTATTAAAGCCTGTTTAGCAGCATTTAACTGAGCTTGTGAAAAAGATATTTTACCATTTTCTATAATCCAAATAAATATCCGAGTGATTAAATCTGCTTTGAAACTATTCTCGTATTCACTATTATTTATTCTTATTACTTGCCGATCTAAGCAATCTATAGCATATTTAAAAGTCAAGTTTTTCCAGTCTGTGGAATTGCTATAATTTTCTTCTGGCGTATTTTTCCACTCAACTCTTTGCAAATTTCCAAAAATATAGTCTATGCCTGTTATGGAAGAATCTGTGTTACGCACTAAATTTGTATAGGCTTGGTAATATGGCTTCAATAGCGAAGCCGCAATATTTTCCACATAGATATGTAGCCAAGATTGGATGTCACGAAGATAAGGTACTAAATCTTTAATATTATCAATTTCTTTAATCAGCACACGTTCATTTCTGTAATTTGTTATTTTTGCTAGCAATTCAGATTCAGATAATTGAGATTTGTTAGAGTTATAATTAATAACTTTGGGAATATATTTATCTAATAACCATTGTTTGGTATATCTAGCTGTCCAAGTTCCTCTTACTCCAATATCTTGCTGCCAGAAGCTAAATTTAGCTTTTTCTATAGATTGTAAATTAATATCATTTATCTCGTAGATTATATCAATTTGATTACTAGGTAATAAAGAGAAATCTCTGTTAAATTTGGGAAAGATAAATGCACGATCGCGAATTCCTTTACTCACTCGAATTGAGATATTTTTTCTATGAAATAGATGCCATTCTGACTTGCCTTTATTATAATCAAATTCTTTAAAAAACTGTTGCATTAACTCCCATAATTCTTGCCTAACAGAAAAAAGTATAAAACCACGAACTTCTGAAAATTTGATGAATTCAAAATCCCATGTTTCTAAAGCATTTTCAAATTCAATTATTGAGTTTTTATATTTTTGGCAAACTTCATCAATACACAAACACAAGTCTATTGCTTCTAAGTTGGATAAAATGACTGTTATTTGACCCAATTTTACTGTAAAACTATCTTTATCTATCTGTTTTAAAAAACGACGACACCCCCAATCTGGTTGAGTGTGCAATCCAGTCATTAAATGACCTAAAATATCTTGATGATTTAAGTGAATTTTTAAACCTTTAAAAAGAATACTACTGAATTCTATTTGACAATTACCTTCTCCAAAAGCTTTGGGTAAATTACAGGCGATCGCTACTTTTGGTTTAACAACAACTAAGTGGCAGCCTTCTAGTGTTATAGAAGGCTCAAAATCACATTTTTCTAAAAAATACTGTAAATCTGGATGGCGTATAATTAATTTTTCTATTAAGTTACATTTAGAATATGTCAAAATATCGGTTATATTTTTATCAATATTTTTAACTACATCAAAATTTAGTTTATTATAAAACTTTGAGACGATATCGTTATTTTTAAAGGCATCTATATTTAGATCGAATACTAATTCTTCTCGATTATAATCTAGGCGCTGGAAAACCTTAATTTCATATCCATTAGTGACAATAAAAAATAGTGGATTAAAATGATTACTATAAAATTTAGCTTGCTCAATAGCTTTATTTAACTTAGTTTTATGCGGTTCTATCGTTTTTACAAAAATGAGTGATGTATCTGTATTTTGTTTCTTAACATCATCTGTGGCAAAATAAATCTGAGCAATTTCTGGATTTTTGGTGTGTGTTTCTGATTGATATGTTTTCAAAGAGTATTCACGATGACATATCTCTGGATAGCAGAGATAGCGGAACATGGGCAAAATTAACTTTTCTTTTACGTCATCTTCATTGTGTAAAACACGACGATCAAAACCTTGTATCCATGTAATGAATTTTTTAATTGACTCTGGAATAGTCATCAGATAATCTACCTGCTTGTATAAATTTGCTATGCCTTATTTTGTTCGTGTAATTAGCAATTTATCAAGTCAGTTTGGATTATGTCGTGATTCTAGATACTAGAATGGAAGCATTCGGCTGAAACTTAACCTTAGCAAAACCTACATTAATAAAACGTGAGTTCGATGAACCTCTCCCGGACAACCTCCCTCTCCCACGGAGAAAGGGAGGAGCAACGAGAAATTAGGGTTTTGGCTCCCCTCTGGGTGTCCAAGCTACGGTGTATACACAAGTTATCGAATCGCTACTAGTCCTCGAATTACCCCACCCTAACCCTCCCCGTATGTATTGGGGAGGGAACTAGATTTTCCGGTTTCCTCCCAATACATCGGGGGGATTAAGGGGGGTAATTCGACTTGTGTATCACGGTAGGGGTGTCTAAGAGGGGTTGAGGGAGAGGTCAAAAAAGGGCTTGTCGAACTCACGTTAATAAAAGTTACTGCTGTTAGAATTAAATATTTGGTGAAAATTAGCTAGGCAAAATTAATGAATTGTGTATAACAAGGATTTTGGACAACGCATAATTGCTAGAGATGTTTATTAGACAAGAAGGAGTTAGGAGTCAGAATATAGAATTTTCCTGACTCTCTGAACTTCTGATGCCTAATATATCTATTTACTCTCTTTGGGTAGCGATCGCTAATTTAGCTCCCGGAACCTGACGTACCCGATCCATTACCGCTACCACCCGGCCATAATCAACTTTTTCATCAGCATTAATAATCACTAATACTTCCGGGTTAGAACCAACTAAAGTCCGCACTTGCGCTGTTAAATCATCAACTGCAATTGGTTTACGGTTCAGGCTTACCTGTTCTTTTTCATCTACCGTAATGGTAATTTTAGTGGGAACTTGCTGTTGTTTAGCTGTGGCGGCCTTCGGTAAATTGACTGGCAAACCTTCCGAACGTGTTAAAAACAGAGTTGACATGATGAAAAATGTCAAAATTGCAAAAATCACGTCAATCATCGGCACGATGTTGATCTGGAGCGGAAGTTCTGGTTCATCTGGTAGACGCATAGGTTTTTTCTCCTCGTTCATAGCGACGGCGGTAAAGTAATTCTAGCTGTCCCCCATACTCCTGAATTAGTGCAATTTGCCGTTGGTACAATCCCCGGAAGGTATTGGCAAACATGAGTATGAATATAGCAACGATCAATCCTGATGCAGTTGATACTAGAGCCTCACTAATCCCAGCCGTAACACTTGCCGTTTTGCTACCTCCCACATCACCAAGATTTAGGGAAGCAAAAGAAGCTATCAATCCTAATACTGTGCCGAGAAGACCTAACAGTGGTGCCAGACTAATGATTGTCTCAAAAAGGTTTTGGAAACGTTTTAACACAGGTATTTCAGCCTGTGATTCGCTTTCTAACGCCAAACGAAACTCCTCCGGGTTTGGCTCTTCTAATTCTAAAGCCGCCAGAAAAATCCGAGCGAGTGGCAAATCTGCGTTTTTCTGAAGTTTATCCATTGCACCGACAATATTATCGAGACGGTAGAGATTCAAAACATCTCGCACCACCCGGTTTTGACGCTGATTGATTCTTACCCAAAATCTAATCCGCTCGACAATCAGTGCCACACCTACTACCGAAAACGCCAACAGGGGCCACATGACGATACCACCTGCTGCAAATAAATTCTGAATTTCCATGTAGTGCCTCTATAACGTCATCCACAATACAAAATTAGACTACCAGAATCTAGAGAAAAGATGAAACTTATTCTCAACAAAATATAAGATATAATGAGAAATTTTTCAAATGAAACGATCATGATTTTTATTTACTTGTTCGTTTGTTTTACATAAATTAATTTAATTTAATTGCAATAAAAGTTAATTTTGTCCAAAAAGCATGATATTGGTGGTTTAAAAAGATGTTTATCCTAGTCCAGGATTCTGTAAAGCGATCGCAATTAATTTGAATTTTTACTTGATATTTGTAACCTTGCATTCTAAGATAGCTAAATTAGTGAGAATAGGTAGCAATAGCTATGAGCTTTTCTGGCATTACTGTCGAGCAACGTTCCAAAGAAGTTGAGGCTCTCAAGTCTTTTCTGACTTACAGTCTGATAGGTTCACTGGCGCTGCATATCGGCGTACTGTCTTCTGGCATAAGTAATTATTTGACCAGAGTACCTACAGGAGAAGAAGAACCAATAGAGTTGGCGCTCGTGGATGCTCCGACTGCGGAACCAGAAAAACCAATTGCAGAGATTCCAAAAGAAATAAATAAAGAACCAGAGATTGTCCAAAAACAGCCTATAGAAACTCCACCAGTAGAAAAATTTGAACAGATTACAGCAGTCCCTCAGAAGCCACAGGCGATAGATACGCCGCCAAAAGCAATTCCGATCGAGCCGAAAGTTGCTGTGAAATCTGCACCTATTCCACGAGCGGTACCAGAAGTACCTGTGAAATCTGCATCATCCATTCCCCAATCAGCTCCGTCTGAAGATTCCAAAGCAAGTTCACCAGGTGGTGGCGGTGGCGGTGGCGGCGGCGGCGGATCTGGTGTTGGTTTAGGCTCAGGTAGTGGTATTGCTGTAGGTACAAATAGCGGTACTGGCCCTGGCGGAGGTACTGGCACTGGCACCGGCGGTGGCATTGGCAGTGGCACAGGCAGTGGCACTGGTAGCGGCATTGGTAGTGGCACAGGCAGTGGCATCGGTAGTGGAATTGGTAGTGGCAGAGGCAGTGGCATCGGTAGCGGCACTGGTAGCGGCATCGGTAGCGGCACTGGTAGTGGCATCGGTAGTGGCACTGGTAGTGGAATTGGTAGTGGAACAGGAAACCGTCCCACAGTAGCAACAGCGCCTACAACTCCAAAAATTAACAGTTCAGGTAATGGTAATGGTCGTGCAGCCTGCCGCGAATGTAATGCCAAATATCCAGAGGCAGCAAGACGGCGAGGAGTTGAAGGCAGAGTAGAAGTAGCTGTAGATACTGATGCACAAGGTAATGTTACTAATGTGCGGATTGCTCGCTCTAGTGGAAACCGCGACTTGGATGAAGAAACCAAGAGACAAGCGCGTGACTGGAAATTAAAACCCACAGAAGGTGGTAGACAAGGGGTATCTATAGCCACTGAATATGCCATCAAAGGCTCACGGCGATCGCGCCAAGTTCAAGAACGGAGAACACAAAGACAAGCACAAGAGACACAGAGAAGCCAGCAAACAACGGCTGCTAACTCTACACAGGAAACTCCAAGACGTAGGCGCAGAGAGTTGGCACCCCCATCAAGACCAGCAATATCTGGATTTAGTCGGCGACTGGAACCTCAAAGAGCAGAAAGTCCTGCGAGAAACTCATCATCTGAAGCTAGAACAACTCGTACTCAAGGAACTACAAGAGAGTCCCTACGCCGCATCCAGCGCGAGCAAACGACTACCGATTCATCACAAAAGCCACAAACAACCACAAATCGGCGGCGGCGAAGAGATAACGCTAGCCAGAATAAATTGCGGGACTCTTTGCGTCGTTTACGCCAACAACCTCAATCACAACCTGCTACTCCCAGTCAGCAGTAGTCTGTTAAGTTGAAATTCATGGGTTAATAATAAGCGCTTGAGCGCTTAACAAAGGGCTAAAGCTCTGACTACAAAGTTATTGACCCCGTGAAGTTGACTTGACATACTACTAATAGAGGGATCAAACTTATTGAAATCATACTTTGATTAACAACGATCGCCGCCTCCTGTTTTAGGAGGCGGTTGTTCTTTAGACAGGAATGGCTTCATTAAGCATTACCCATCTAGCATGAAGAAGAGGGGTTAGGAGTGCGGTAATTTTATGATGGGCTATTAGAGACACTGGCGATCGCGCCCTTTGCCAATCAATAGTACTGGAAGTAAATAATCCTGGACTTTCCCGATCCATTTTTCTAATCAGGGCAATGGCAATGTAAATTGCTGCGCCTAAAGAATGATAGTAGTGTTTGCTCATCACCAATTATATGCTGAGAGATATAGTCAACGGCTAAATCTCAAATTGCTCATTTGCACTTTATGTCTAGATGTCAAATTCACTGATTTGAATAAAACTTCTACATAAACACACACTGATGCGGTTTGATTTGCTTGAATAGCTATATTGATAGGACATTGATAACGTCGGCAATTCACAATTCCTGATTATGGCAAGTAAATTCATTGATGTTAGAGAATATACTGTCAGGGCGCACAAAAGACAGATTCATACTCGTGTTTTCCAGTTTGTCTGTAAAGAGTGTAACGATCTGACAAAACGCGAGACTTTCGGCCCTCGACCTTTATATTGTGAGAGATGTCGCCCTCCCCAACCGCCTAAGAAATCCCAACCTGCATCTCACAAGGCAAAACCCAGAGCAATGTCTTATAAAAGTGACATCGATTTAAATTGATTAAAGCCCTATGACTCAAAATGGACAATTAGAACCGCCTCCAGAAACCTTTTTCTCACCACTGTTGGAATTACGAGACTATTATGCTCGCCTTACAGAAGAGTATGAACGCCTCTTTGTGCAGGCGCGATCGCAGCTCGACCATGTAGAAGCATTGCTGTCTAACTGGTCTTCTTCTGATACCAACAAGCAGATATCAAGATTAACGGCGGCTGATGAAACCTCAAATCTTTCTGGGGAAAGTTCTCTGCGGTTTTTATCACCCCTTGATGACATCGACAAAATCAACTTGGTGGAGTCTTTAGAGTTAGTAGAAAAAGACTCAGATCAAGTTGAGATAAATAATTCTTTTTCTGCTGTTGATACAAAAGAGAGTCAATCTCAAACGACATCAACAGATCCAAAGATCGCTCCAGAGAACAACGATAGTTCAACGAAGGTAGTGGAAATTCCGATGCTACCTCAGTATCAGCACGCTATCTCGCGAATGGAAGCCATAAAACAGCTATTGCAAGAACAGATAGGTACTGTTTGTCATATCGATTTTATCGTGCGATCGCTTTATGGAGAGTTAGATTCCAATCTATTCAAAGTAGTTAAAGGTAGAGTGCAATCTTCCCTCACCCAAGGCAGAGAAAGGAATTACTGGGTAACTATTCCCGATGAGCCAGGTTGTTATACTCTAGATTTAAGTTTAGTAGCCCCAAGTAATCGCAATGGTGCTTCTAGGAATATCAAGAACAAAAATAAGAAGCCTTTCGTTCCTCCGACAAAAACAGTACCGATGCTCAAAGCCTTTGAGGGCCAATTCTTAATTGATGCCCTCACCTCTCTGTTAAAACAAAATCCAGGTAAAATTTTCAGCGTGGCTGAAGTCATCGCCGGAATTTATGGAGAACTAGATTCTCAGCAAATTAGAGAGATCAAAAATAAGGTGCTGAATGAACTATCTAGAGGCTATCGCACAGGTAGATTCGCTAGGGTTCCTAATCAAATTGGCTTCTATACTTGGGACTCAAATCTGATATTGAAGGGGAGTTCTCGTTAAATTGGGGATTGGGGATTGGGCATTGGGGATTGGGGATTGGGCATTGGGCATTGTTATACTCCCCCTCTGCTCCTCTGCCTCTTCCCCGCCTATCCCAAAAACAGCTTGTATGCCGGATTCTTATTCTCATCCCAATAGCGATAGCCCAGGTTATCGAGAAAAGCTTGCCACTCTTGCATTTCGTGGGGAGGAACCTGGATACCGACAACGATTCGTCCGTAGTCTGAGCCGTTGTTGCGGTAGTGAAAAAGACTAATATTCCAGTCGGGACTCATGGAAGTAACAAATTTCATCAATGCGCCGGGACGTTCGGGAAACTCAAAACGGTAGAGCAATTCATTGTTAGCTAGGGGAGAGTGTCCACCCACCATGTGCCGCAGATGTAGTTTAGTTAGCTCATCGTCCGTTAAATCAAGGGTTTCAAATCCATGAGCTTCAAAGATTTCTACCATCTTGACAGCATCAGCACGGTTTTGAATTTGCACGCCGACAAAAATATGGGCTGTTTTTTCGTCAGCAATGCGATAATTAAACTCTGTCAGATTGCGGTTGCCAATACATTCACAAAACTGGCGAATACTTCCCCGTTCCTCTGGAATTGTGACTGCAAAGATTGCTTCGCGGCGTTCGCCTAACTCTGCGCGTTCTGCGACAAAGCGGAGGCGATCGAAATTCATGTTTGCACCACAGGCAACAGCAATTAAAGTTTGTCCCTCGATTTGTTCTCTTTCGGCGTAGGCTTTGGCGGCTGCGATCGCTAATGCACCAGCTGGTTCTAAAATGGATCGCGTATCCTCAAACACGTCTTTGATCGCAGCGCAAGTATCATCTGTACCCACCAAAATAATTTCATCTACATACTGCTGACATAAACGGAAGGTTTCTTCACCTACTTCTCGCACCGCTACGCCATCAGCAAATAACCCCACTTGAGACAAGCGCACTCGATGTCCAGCTTTAAGTGATTGAGACATGGCATCAGCATCTACTGGTTCAACACCAATAATTTTGATTTCGGGACGCAATCGTTTTACATAAGCCCCAATCCCAGAAATTAATCCGCCGCCTCCAATTGCCACAAAAATTGCATGGATGGGTTGCTGATATTGCCGTAAAATTTCCATCCCAATTGTTCCTTGTCCAGCAATTACATGGGGATCGTCAAAGGGATGAATAAAAGTCAATCCTTTTTCTATTTCTAATTCACGGGCATAGCTATAAGCATCGTCATAAGTGTTTCCATGTAACACCACTGCTGTGCCCCTCATTCTCACCGCATCTACCTTCACTTGGGGTGTGGTTACTGGCATGACGATAATCGCTCTGGTTCCCAAACGATTGGCTGCCAGGGCGACTCCCTGAGCATGGTTTCCCGCAGATGCGGCAATTACACCCTGCGCCAATATATCTGGGGGCAGTTGCACCATTTTGTTATAAGCACCCCGCAGTTTAAAGGAAAATACTGACTGCATATCCTCACGTTTCAACAGGAGTTGATTATTCAGCCGCGCAGACAAATTTTGAGCATACTCGAGTGGTGTTTCCTGGGCAACATCATATACACGGGCAGTCAGGATTTGGATGAGGTAGTCGCAAAACATGGGCGTCAAGGTGTTAGCAAATGCTGGATGGAAACTAATTTTACGTTACAAGCGATCGCACTGGTTTTATTGATTTGTTCTCTCTCGAAATTTTGATCGAACAAAATCTAAAAATTACCAATTAATATTCTTTGAAGATAAATTAAGTTCAGTGATGAAAATTTTTTGATTGCTGCATATTTCATGCGATCGTTGCTAGGTTGATTTGAAACTAGTAGTACGCCAAGGCATTGCAAGCGGGGTAAAGGGGAAGGGGAAAGGGACTCATGTTTTTTATCCCTTACCCTTTACCCTTTACCCTTTACCCAACCTCCACCTAACATTTTTGGGTTGCCAGACTACTAGTTTTGCCAACTATCTGAGTACTTAGATCGACAGATTAAGTATAGTGTTACTTAAAAACATAACTTCTCCATTTATGTTAAAGTATGCATGGAAGATGAAATTCGGCTGTACAGTTTGTTTTTATGTATATTTGTATTACAGACCTCTCCGGATCTAAATCTCTACACCCTCTGATTCTGGAGACATTCTATGTCAATTTACGTCGGCAATCTATCTTATGAGGTTAAAGAAGATGACCTCCGGCAAGTCTTTGCAGAATATGGAACTGTAAAAAATGTTCAATTGCCTGTCGATCGAGAAACAGGTCGGATGAGAGGTTTCGGGTTTGTGGAATTGGAATCAGACGCACAAGAACAAGCGGCAATTGATGCCCTTGATAAAGCTGAATGGATGGGTCGAAGCTTAAAAGTTAATAAAGCCAAACCCAAAACAGAGGGCGGTTCCTCTGGTGGTAGACGAGGAAACTATGGTGGTGGTGGTGGTGGCCGCTATTAAGGTCTAAAACCAAAAATTTAACTCTCAGGTCTTAAGGGGCAGACAAGGAGTCTGCCTTTTTTGTGCTTCGGTTAAACGAAGAAAAACAGAGATAAAAATTATTTTCTACAACCTCCTGCCTCCGACCTCCTACTTCCAACCTCCTGCCCCCTGCCCCCTGCCTCCTGCCTTTCTTTAATAAATGATTTCTACTATATATGCCTGATAATTAATAAGGCAATCTACAAATAGCAAAGATGCAGACTCTCCAAAAACTCTCACTCCCAAGCATGGGCTGCGGTACTTGGGCTTGGGGCAACCAACTGCTTTGGGGATATGACGAAAGTATGGATGAGCAGTTGCAAGCCGTCTTTAACCTTTGTGTCAGCAACGGTGTAACTTTATTTGATACAGGTGATTCTTACGGAACAGGGAAATTGAATGGTCGCAGCGAGTTGCTTCTGGGACGATTTAACCGAGAATATGTAGGTTCAGGCAAAGAAAATATTTGTATTGCAACTAAGCTTGCTGCTTACCCGTGGAGATGGACGCGTCAATCAATGGTAAAGGCTTGCCAGTCATCTGCTCAACGCCTGGGAAAAAATGTTGATTTGGTACAGATGCATTGGTCAACAGCAAACTATGCTCCTTGGCAAGAGGAAGGACTTTTAGATGGTCTTGCCGATTTGTATGAGCAAAGACTGGTTAAGGGCGTGGGATTATCCAATTATGGGCCGAAACGGCTGATGCGAGTGCAGAAAAAATTCGCCCAACGAGGCGTTCCGATTACAAGTTTGCAAGTTCAATACTCTCTATTGTCTACATATCCTGTCACTCAACTCAAGCTCAAAGACCTTTGTGATGAATTGGATATTAAATTGATTGCCTACAGCCCTCTAGCTTTGGGACTACTAACAGGAAAATACTCTGAGCAAGGCCCTTTGCCTAAAGGCATTCGAGGTCTGTTATTTAAGCAAATATTATCAGGAATGCGTAAAAGCAAAGCGGCTTCTGCTGGTAAATCGCTTTTGGAATGTTTGCGAGAAGTGGCACAATTTAGAAACAAAACTATGTCACAAGTAGCAATTAATTGGTGCATCTGTAAAGGAACTATTCCTATCCCTGGAGCAAAGAGCGTGGAACAAGCGAAAGAGAATCTTGGGGCGTTGGGTTGGCAATTAAACGCTGGTGAGATTGCAGAGTTGGATAAGGCGGCGGCGAATGCAGACAAAAAAATGGTACAAAATATCTTTCAAACGAAGTGAAATTTCAATGTCGCTGAATTTAAAAAGTCTTAAATGTAACGATAGCGCCAGCAATATCAACGAAAATCGTAGTGGTGGTAACTAAACTCGTTATTTTACTAACAAATTGGTAATATTGTAACAAAAATAATCATGTTTGTCACAAAAATCGTAGTGGTAGTAACTAAACTCGTTATTTTAGTAACTTAAAGCGCGATGTTAGTAGCGCTGTTTGCTGGCGACCATCCCGATGTGGCTAGTAGCTTGAATAATTTAGCTTTACTCCACAAAAGCCAAGGGCGGTACAGCGATGCCGAACCACTATACAGTGATGCTTTGGCAATGACAAAGCGCCTGTTTGCTGGCGACCATCCCAATGTGGCATTAAGCTTGAACAATTTAGCTTTACTCCACAAAAGCCAAGGGCGGTACAGCGATGCCGAACCACTATACAGTGATGCTTTGGCAATGTGTGAACATAGACTGTGGTAAGCGATCGCCTTTTACAATTGGAGTATTAATTGTATTTACATATATGAACTTTCCTCCCCAACTCCAACAAAAGATTGAAAAATGGGCAAGTAGTCAGGGAATTTCGACTGAGCAGTTTATTTTGCAAGCTATTACAGAAAAAATTGATACGCTGAGTCAATAAATCACTGAAGAACATACTCAACAAAACTCTGAGATAGCTAATATACTGCCCCTTAACCAACCAAACATTTATCGAAAAGAAGGGATTTTAGTTGTAGAGGCAGAATTACCAGAAAACTTTGATGTTAATGCTTTTATAGATGAGTTGAGAGAAGAACGCATTCAAAATCAAATCTTCTAAGTTCTACATTTCTATCTCAGATACATTCAAGCCTGTTAATCTCGCTACCTGTTCTATTGGCATTCCAGACTCAAGTAAGTTGCGTGCAGTTTGCAATAACTGCGATTCTGCTTTGTCTGCCCTTTGACGTTCCTTTTCTTCAGGAGTTGGTAGTAATTCTCCTGCCAAATTTGCCCAGCGTAACCAAGTAGCATCAATACCTTTATAACTTCCCTGCCACAACTGCAATCCTAACCCTAAAGATTGGCTCACTAACTGATTTTGAGCATTGACTGCAATAGGTTGATAAGCTCCTTTTTCATTAGAGAAACCAGCCAAATCATCAGGGTTAAAAGGGTCATACCAGAAATATTCTGGTACACGCATTTTATTTTGATAAATCAGCTTTTTCTCATTTTTATCTGCTTGGGCTGTGCTGTCAGAAAGCAATTCAATGACTACATCTGGTGCTTTCTCCTCTTCCCAAACCACCCAACTGCGACGTTCTCTTTTCGGGACTCCCAACACAGCAAAAAAATCTGGCCCTTTAAAGTCTTTGTTTCGTGCTTGGGCCAGACTGTAGTAAACAAACATATTACCGCCGATAAACCCATCCTCTCGTTCTTCCAACCAAGGTATCAGAGCATCTATCAGCAAATCCATCTGGGTTTTATGTCGTGCGCTTTCCATCGGAATACCGTCATCGTATGGTAATTCTGCTTGGGTGGGTGGGAGTTGAATATCTGGTGCAGCTAGGGTGGTTTCTGACATAGCTTTTCACCTTGGGGGTAAGCGTAGCGGGTATTTTTATGTTAAGCGATCGCAGAAATTTCAGTTAATTTGCGTTCGACAGTTTTTTAATTTGCCCAGTAAAGTATGCTTCTTCATGTTTGAGTTGTTGCGCCAGTTTTAACCCTTGTTGAAAAGCTGTTAATGCTTGAGGAAATTCTTTGCGTTCTAGATACAATTGCCCAATTTGGTCATAAGCTTGCATCATTCCGTAAAAGTTGGCAGCTTGCGCCTGTATCTGCACTAGAATTTCACTAGCCTGCAAAGCCTCTTCTGTTTGTCCTTGGGAACGATACAACGCAATTAACTTTTGCAAAGCATCAGCAGCCCGAACGTATTCTTTTAATTGCCAAGCAGTGGTATAAGCTTCTTGATAATTATTAAAAGCTTCTAGCAGTAAATTAGGATCTTTCTTAGCTAGAGATTCGTAATCTGAAGCGATCGCTAGCTTTAATTCTAGTATTTCTGTAAGCTTATTTTCATTGGCATAAATTTCTACTAGTTTGTTAAGTACATTTAATGACTGCTGCGGTTGGTTTGTCTGCTCGTAAATATAAGCCAATTGTTGCAGATATGTTACTTCATTTACGCGATCGCCTTGGGATGTAGCGAAACTCAACAATTCCTCATAGATTGGTGCCGCTTTGCGATAATCAAACCAACTCAAATGCAGTTCTCCAATTGTTTTGAGGGTTTCTAATACCGCTGTCTGGTCTTGTTGTTGTCGCACTACTAGCAAAACTTGGTTGTAAGCTTCTATAGCTAGTTTAGACAATCGCACATTTTTGTAAGCTTCACCTAGCGATCGCCACAATTCTAAATCGATTGGGGCAGCTTTTTTCTGAGATTGGGCTTGTTTTTGAATTGTTTGCAATCGTTCCGTTATATATTGTACTTCTTGTCCGTCGTTTAGCTTCCAAGCGATCGCGCCAACTCGTGATAATGCTTGCACTTCTGCTAATGAACCTAAAAAGCGCCGCAAACGTAATTCTCGGTTCCAAATTTCAAACGCCGCCACCTGTTCACCTGCTTGTAGTTTCGCCGCCGCTTCTTGATTTAGGGCATCTAACGCTGGTTCTAACTTTTGCCGTTCTTGGGGAGTTAACGGCTGTTTATCCTTGGGCGATCGCGGTGACAGTGGATCGGGTGTGGTAATCTCTAGAGGGTTGGGAGGAAATTCATCGGGTGGTTTCGGCGGTTTACTCGCTGCCAGTGTTAAAGAATTGCTAAAGAGTATAGTGGCAGTAGCGATCGCAATTAAGTGCCTGAGCATGAGTACTTTACTTTGCCTTGAGTGATTTGCATGAGATAATTAACAATTATCCCCATGCCTATTATTGACTAACTATTCTCCTGCTTTTCTCCAGGTTTACAAGAAAAGCCTACCTGAGAGCAATCTGGCTTCAGCACACAGAGAAAAGATAGCGTGCGGATTTTGCCAAAATAAATGCTTAACGAGTTCTAGTTGTTAGGTACAAGATGTAAAGTTTTACTTGTACTCAAGCGGCTAATTTTCTTCAATCAGAGCATCTATCCTAGATATATTTTAAAAATTGCGATAAAAATTGCGATCGCAGCCAGGATTTTTGAGCCAGGGGAGTGTCAAAATAATCCTAGATCGTATTTAAGTAACTAGTCAATCGTTTTGTAATGACTCATTCTACTGATATCGCCACCTTAGCTCGCTGGATGGCAGCTGACTTTAGCAATCAAGAACAAGCTTTTGAAAATCCGCCTTTTTATGCTCATATCCGCGTCTGTATCCGTCCCCTTCCCTTAGAATTGTTCTCAGGGGTAAGTTTGTTTCTCGAACAAGCTTATGATTTTGCGCTCAATCAACCCTACCGGATGCGGGTAATGAAGTTAATTCCGGCAGAAAACCACATTGCGATTGAACACTACACCGTTAAACAAGAAGAGAAATTTTACGGTGCATCTCGCGAACCCGAACGCCTCAAAGAGTTGTCTCTTGACCAATTGGAAAAAATGCCAGGTTGCAACATGATTGTAGAGTGGACAGGTAAAAGCTTCAAAGGCAGAGTTGAACCTGGTAAAGGCTGCATAGTGTTTCGCGACGGCAAAAATACTTATCTAGATAACGAATTTGAGATTGACGCTAAAGAATTTTTCAGCCTCGACAGGGGAAGAGATTTAGACACCGATGAACGTCTCTGGGGTTCTATCGCTGGCCCATTTCACTTTCTGCGCTGGGGTAATTTTGCCGATGAAGTAAAGGTGTAACAAGTTAAGAGTGAGGAGTTACAAATCTCTTTAATCAGCTAAGATTTGTTTGTGCTGCGATCGACTTGCAATCAAAATTTTCTCGCGATCGCCTAAAGCCTACCAAAAACATCCAGTTAACCTACTATCTCTACCTCAAAATCCTATGCTATCATGGTTTAACTAGCGTCCTATGACTGCTAAATAGCTGCTAAGATACCTTAGCAACATAAAAGTAGTTCAGGGAATCTTGCTGTGGCGGCATAGCCAAGTGGTAAGGCAGAGGTCTGCAAAACCTCCACCCCCGGTTCAAATCCGGGTGCCGCCTTTAAAGAAATATAAGCATTACAGGGTTTTCAAGCCCTTTTTTATTGGGCGTTAAAAGCTTGTTTTCAAAGCCTTTAGAGATTTTTGGGGTTATTTTGGGTAGTTTGGGTAAAGAACTGGGGTAAAACTGGGGTAAAAATGTAAGGTAGAGGTTTTTACCCCAATAAGTATTTCTGGGGTAAAACTGGGGTAAAGCGAAAGGATAAAGGTCTTTACCCCAGTTAATTACCCTTATGGAATCTCAAAAATCTCAAAGTATTGCCCGTCGGGGTTCAGTATAGATTAAGAACTCTAACGGCAGGCTCCAATTAGTTTTTTCTCGTCCTATTATTACTCCGACTGGAGAGCTAAAAACCAAGCGTTTCTATCTTTCAACAAGGCACGACGATACACCTTTTGGAAGACATCAAGCATCGGCTTTGGCGACAAAAATCCAGAGAGATATTGACTATGGAGAGTTTGATGCCAGTTTAGTTAAGTACAAACCAGCAGCGTCATTAAGCACCGTTACCCCAATTACACCTTCACCTAAACCCCAACCAGACTTGGGAGAATTATGGGAAAAATACACTGAATTTAAAAAACCACAGGTTAGTCCTTCTACTTATGCAGTTGACTACCGCAAGTATCGCAATCACATTGCTAAGTTAGCAACTAAAACTTTAGATGATGCGATCGCAATTCGAGACTATTTACTTGCAAATCTCAGTGCTAATGCAGCTAAACGTACTTTGACAAATATAAATGCTTGCTGTGATTGGGCACTTAAAAGTCAGCTAATTAAATCCAATCCCTTTCAAAGTATGGCAAAAGATATTCAGATGCCGAAGTCGGAATCGGCAGAATATGAAATCAATCCTTTTACTAAGGAAGAACGGGATAGCATAATTCAAGCGTTCGAGGAGAGTAAACTCTACAGCTACTATGCTCCTTTAGTAAAATTATTATTTTTTACTGGGTGCAGACCATCAGAAGCGATCGCTCTACAATGGAAGCATATCAGTGATAAATACTAAAAAGTCGAATCCGCAAAAAACTGGAGCAGTTTGATTGTTTACGAGACGCCATTGAAGATGTCTTGCATTTTGCGTCCTAACCATCTTGGCGCTTGCTATAGTATCTTTGGAAAGGATATAGTATTAATTAAGACTAATCAATTACTAGTACAGCACGGCAGAAATAAACATACCCTTCGGGTGACGCTCCTGCGTCGCTAACGCTACGCTAACACCAGTCGCCTGCGGAGGGAAACCCTCCCGCAGCGCTGGTTCACCATTTCAAATAGCGCAAAAGCGCAAAGATAAGAGTTTTAAACAGCGCTAAAAACTCTTTTTCTTATACCCTAATACCCATTTTCAAGCGAAATGAACAATTTTCATCAATATGGAAAAGGAGATGCAACTCATAACAGCGAGAATCAGCAATACACCTCCTTAGTAGAGCAACTTGATTTGATGATTCGGGCACGGTATCCCTTACTGTATGTGATTTCCGTTGAAGAAGAACCTGTGGAAGAAGTGTTGCAGCAAGTTGCATTACGTTCTGTGCCCAAACGACAGCTTTTATTTTGGGATATTGTCCGGGGTTGGAGTGACAATGGTGCAGATAAAGGTTCGGTGATGGCGGCGTTAGGGCGAATTGGCAAAGCTGATGCCCAAATACCTGCGATGTTTGTACTGCGGGATTTGCATCCATTTGTGAAAAATCCGACGACTGAGAAAAATGCCCCAATTGTGCGAGAGTTGCGAAACTTGACGCGGGAGTTAAAGCGATCGCGTAAAATTATCGTTACCACCAGCCATACTTTAGAACTTCCCGACGAGTTACTGCAAGAAGTGACAGTAGTGGATTTTCCCTTACCTAGCGTTGGCGAAATAGATAATTTAATCCAACAGTTAGTAGTACCAGATAAATTAAATGTTTCTGGTTTGGCGCGAGAACAGTTAGTTAAAGCCTGTCAAGGTTTAAGCCGCACCCGAATTTCTAGAGTATTGGCAAAAGCTCTAGCAGCCAAACAACAAGTAAATGAGTCTGACATTGACGGCGTATTGGAAGAGAAAAAGCAAGCAATCCGCCAAACTGGGATTTTAGAATTTTTCACACCCCAAGAATCACTCAAACGAGTTGGTGGATTAGATCAACTCAAACAATGGGTACTAATGCGCCAAGATGCTTTTACCGAAGAAGCCAGACGCTACGGTATTCCTAACCCCAAAGGGATGTTACTTGTGGGCATTCAGGGAACAGGTAAATCTCTTTGGGCCAAGACAATTGCCCATGAATGGCGTTTACCTTTATTAAGATTAGATTCTGGGCGTTTATTTGGTGGGATTGTCGGCGAAAGTGAAAGCCGCGTGCGCCAAATGATTCAGCTAACTGAAGCAATGGCACCCTGCGTTTTGTGGATTGATGAAATTGATAAAGCCTTTGGCAATATTACCAGTAGCATTGATGGGGATTCGGGGACATCGCGCCGCGTGTTTGGCAGTTTGATTACCTGGATGCAAGAGAAAACCGCGAGTGTGTTTATTGTCGCCACCGCAAATAACGTCAAAATATTACCAGCCGAGTTGTTGCGGAAAGGAAGATTTGATGAAATTTTCTTTTTGAATTTACCTACAGAAACCGAACGCCAAGAGATTTTTAAAGTGCATTTGCAACGGTTACGCCCGAATCGGCTGCGAGAATTTAACTTAGCTTTGTTAGCTAAACAGAGTCTCAATTTTAGCGGTGCGGAAATTGAGCAGGTAATCGTTGATGCCATGCACCAAGCATTTTCCACAAGAATTGAGGGACAGCGCCGAGACTTTAATACAGAAGATATTTTACAGGCTGTAGCGCAGACAGTGCCACTAGCTGCGATCGCGCATGAACAAATTGAAGCATTAAAGCAATGGGCAGCACAAGCAGGTGCTAGAACCGCCTCCAATGATGTGCTGTTGGTAGAAGAATTAAAACAATACTCAACTGAACAAGGAATAGGCCCTTTAGAAGTCGATTAAAATAGAAAAAATACGTGTTTCCTGCGCCTCGTTATTTAATCCAAAATCCCAAATCTTAAATCCCAAATTGGTATTATGTCTCATTTCACAACTATCAAAGTCCAAATCAAACACGGTGAAATTCTGCATCAAGTTTTGCAAGAATTAAACTATCAAGTTGAATGCAACACGAATGTACGCGGATATCAAGGCGATACGACTCAAGCCGAGTATGTGATTCGCCAGAAGAATGGTTATGATTTAGGTTTTCGCCGCAGTGGTGAAAATTACGAAATAGTTGCAGACTTTTGGGGAGCAAAAATTAATCAACAGCAGTTTGTTAACTCCATCAGCCAAAAATATGCTCATAAAACCTTGATGGCAACGGTGCAAGAACAAGGTTTTAATGTGGAGGATGAAGAAGTATTAGCAGATGGAACTGTGCGAGTAGTTGTAGGGCGTTGGGTGTAAAAAAGTGCTTGGGCTGGGCATCTTTCCCAGCCTAGATAGTTAACCTCTTGCAAAAGTCCTAATTACGAATTATGAATTAGTATTACTCTGGTATACCCCAAATTTTAATAGTTCTATCAATGCTTCCGCTAACAACAGTTTTTCCATCAGGACTCACAGCAATAGACATAACATTAGCTGAATGCCCTTCTAAGTCCTGAATTTCTTCACCTGTAAGCAAATTCCAAATTTTAATAATGCCATTATTTAAACCTCCAAAGAAAGCTTCACCATCTTTACTAACAGATATTGAGTGAATCTTATTATCTGCTTCCAGGGTAAGTGTATAAATTTTCTCTCTTTTTTCTATATCCCAAACATCAACCTGATTTTCTCCTCCAGCAATAGCAATTGTTCCATCTGGACTGATAGCAACACAAGAAAGTCCTGGTACATAATTATTTAAACCCAATGTTTCGTTTCCTAGAGTTGTAATTTGTTGTCTTTGCTTCCAATTCCAAACTTTTATTGCCCTATCAATAGCACTACCACTAATCAAAATCTTCCCATCAATACTAAGGGAAACCTTAACAGTATTCATTCCCCAAACGTAACAAGGATGCTCTCCCAAAACATCATATTTTCCTGAACGGGGTTGTTCCCAAACATAAATCAATTTATCTTGACTACCACTAATTAGAGTGCCATCAGGAGCAACAGCAAGAGATAAAACAGCATCAAAATGCCCTTTAAGTGTACGAATTTCTTGCTGATTTTGTAAATTCCAAATTTTTATTTCATTCCAATTATTGCTATACAAAGTTTTTCCATCTGGACTGAACGCAAGGGCATAAAGAGATGATAAACCTTCACCTAATGTGGAAATTAATTGGCTGGTTTGAATATTCCATAATTTGATAGTTTTATCATGGCTTCCACTCGCAATAGTTTGTCCATTGGGACTAAATGCTATTCCATATACATCAGATGTATGTCCGGTTAAAGTAGTTAAACATTCAAAAAATTTATAATGGTATGGATTGAAAGCTGCAATAACCTGTTCAACACCAGCTTCTTTTCTTTTATGTAATAACTTATATGCTACCGCTTTTAACTGTACTGATTCATTCTGTAAACTTTGAATGACTAACTCTAAGCCTGCGTCACCATAGTTGATAGCTTCAGTGAGTGCAGCCATTTTTGCTTCTAAATTATTACTTAAAAGACGACGCTTAACGCCTTCGATTCCGCCTAGAACTACACCGGAAACTGGAGGTGGTGCTTGTCCACCAAGTACAGCATCATATTCTTGCGGTTGATTGGGATTATTTGGCATCATTCTCTTCCTCGACTCTAATACCAGTGTTCCCAATTCAGGAAATGCGATCGCACTTATTTGGAATCGCACCTATCCTTGATTCTATGGAACTCGCCATACTTGAATGAATTTCCCAACGTAACTGACAATAGTCTGCCCATCTGGACTAATAGTAACACTTGTGGCATCAGGAAGTTTAGCAAGTAATTCTTGTGTCTGCAAATTCCAGATATTAATATCACCGCCACAACTAACAAATATTTTTCCATCTGCACTCAAAGTAAAACATCTCAATGGATCGGTATTACTAAATAATTTATGAATTTCTTTACCACTTCTCAAGTCCCATATTCTGATGAGTTTTGGCATATGATGGTCGCTAGTTATTAAAGTTCTTCCATTCGGACTAATTGTCAACAATACACGATTAGAATTATAGTCAAAAGTATCCTCTCCTACCAATGTGTAAATTTCACTTCCAGTTCTAAAATCCCAGATTTTTATAGGTTTATCATAACTAGCGCTTGCGAGGATGTTTGTATCTGCATTAATAGCGACAGAAGTTATACGTTGTAAATGTCCTTTGGTAATGTCAATATTTTGTTTATTTTCTAAATCCCAGACGATAATATGACCAGCTTCATTACCGCTAGCTAATATTTTGCCATCAGAACTAAGAGTAGTAGCGGTAATAGTATTACGCGTTCTAATTCTAGAGTCCCCCAACGGTTGTCCGCTAATAAAATGACTTAATTGCTCAGTATTGAGATTCCAAATTTCAGTTATAATGGTCTTGTCATGCTGAAAACCAACTATCGCCAACGTTTGAGCATCGGAACTGAAAGTTAAATGTTCTGGGTATTGCTTCATTCTCGTAGCAAAGGTTTTATTGATGGTGTGAAGACTTTTTCCTGTCTTCAAATCCCACTTTTTAAAATCTAGATAAGTCCCACCAACAATACTGCCATCTCTTTGAGATTCTTCATAAGAACTATCGCTAGCATCGCAACACACGAGGGTTTTGCCATCGGGATGAATAGCGATCGCTGCATCATAATACTTATTAAGCTCAATTGTATAAACACACTCAAAAAATCGATAGGGATTAAATTCTAAGATTGCCTGTTTTACTTTTAATTCTGAGATATCCCGTAATAATTTATATGCTGCTAACTGTACCCTTTTTGATGGGTCTTTTAAAGCCTGGATTACTAAATCCCAGCCTTCCTGTCTATAGTTAATGAGTTGCGAAAGCGCTAAAAAGCGGTAATTTTCATCACTGCTAGCGAAACTTCGTTTTGCGCCTTCCAATCCGCCTAAAACTACACCATCGACTGGCGGAGGATTTTTTCCGCCAAGTACAGCATCATATTCTCTTGGTTGTTTGGGATTATCTGGCATCGCTTTTTACCTGTTGCTAATACCAGTGTTCCCAAATTTAGGCTATTTTGCAGCTTGCTAATTTCTCTGCAAGCGCAGACAGGGTTCTGCAACCTGTCCAAAAGTCACCTAACCCCCAACCTATAAATGCACCGCCACGGGGTAGGTGTCCTACGTTAGCACTCAAATCGAATGTCAAGTCATTCCAATACCGCCAAGCACCTTGAGAAAACCATCCCACACCTTTACCAAAGCGACACCAGGCTTCCCAGTCAGGATTGGATGTACAGCCAACGATTTGCCAGATATGCGTCTGTACAACAAAGCCAAAGCGTCCATTGCTATATTTTTGCCAGAGAGTTTCAATCGTGTTTAAATCTTCACAAGGGAATTTTTCAACGTCTGATGGGTCTAAAAATCCTTGTGGTATGCGATCGCATACGCGCAGCATTATACTAGCAGTCTCTTGGTCTGCATCTTTCCACTTTCTGGAAGCGAGCAAATTTTGCAAACGACTGTAGTTTACATCAACCGCAGAGATTAATGGTATATCACTGTGTAGATGGGACTGTACTTTTGCTAATGCTTGTTGTCCCAGCAGTGACGATACTGTAAATTCCAACTTTTCCGATTCAGTATTTACAATCTGAAACACCAATTTTGTACCAGCTTGGCCATACTTTAGGGCTTCTTCAACGGCGACAATTTGTTGTTCTAGGGATGTAGCGCCGATCAACCGTCGTTTAACACCTTCAATACCTCCTAAAACCACACCATCTTTTGGAGGTGGTACTTGTCCGCCAAGTACTGCATCATATTCTCTTGGTTGATTGGGATTTTCTGACATTGCTGTTTTATTTAGAAAATGCTTGCACTCTGTCAATACAGCCCTGCTGCACTGCTTCAATTAAAATATCTTTTGCACCTTTTCGCTTAAAGTAAAGTGCTGCATAATTACGTTGTACCTGTGTGCCATTGAACAGGTAATGTCGAATTCGGTCTTGACCTTGAAAAGTATCAACTAAGCCCAGTGTAAAGTCAACTAACTTGTAGGTGGCGCTATTGCGGTCATATTCTAGATTATCCATCAGCGTATCGACATCGGACACTCCGCCAGCACGCGCCATCGCTACGAAAGCATCATATCTGTCAATTTTATGACTATAGTCCTGAAGTATTTCTTGTACTATAGGTTCTGGTCGAGAAGCTAGTAGTGAATAAGCTGCTTGGCGTACTTTCCATAATTTATCGTCTAACGCCCAGATTACCAATTCCAAACCTGCTTCGCCATACTTGAGTGCTTCTTCTAATGCAGCGATTCTTTGTTCAATTACCGGATTTGCCAAGCGTCTTTTAACACCTTCTAGTCCTCCTAATACTACAGCACCAGGAGGCGCTTTTTCTTGACCACCAAGGACAGCATCATAAACTGTTGGGCGATTGGAATTTTTTGACATCATGTTTTTACTTTTTATTTATATGATGGAATTATTGAGTGCGATCGCTACTATTGACTTGATAACTTTTGAGCGATCGCTCTTAACCCCTTCATCTAGAAAAGAGAGAAAAACCCTAACTATCTACCCTCAAACCAAGCTTCTAAATCAGCAGCAGTTGTAAAATCTAGTAAAGCCTCTCCCAAATTTTCTAACTCATCTATTGACAAAGTTTGAATACGTTCTTGTAATTGCGGATTCACTTCACCTATACGGCGGTTTAGTTGGCGTAAAATCAGCGTAAATTCGCCTTGCTGTATACCTTGTCTCATCCAACTGGTGACGATTTGCATAACTATTTCCTCCTGCTTTGGTTCAATCCTAGCAAGTTGTTCTTGAAACATGATTTCTTCTTGAGCATTCAAATCGAGATATGTATCAATAAACCCTGAAATTAATTGGATTTGTGCGGGGTTGAGTCCCAAATTCGCTAGCAATTGTAGCGACATTAGTTTTACTGTTGGGCGTTCTTGAACATCCATCTGCATTTTCGCCATCAACGCGCTAGCTACAGGATTTCTCTGATTGACGAAATCCTGCCATTTTAATTGATTTAGCTGGACAACTTCATAATTAAATTCCAGCACCCGCTTGCCCTGAAAATCTATGCGATAAGAGTTCGGTTCTGGTGTTTGCGGAGAGTCATGAGAATAAATGACTATTGGGTACACTGGGAGGGCATATTTTTCGTGCAGTCGAGCGAAATATGTAAACATTCGCTGATTGAAGTTAGTTTGGGAATAAGATTGATGTTCAGTGTGGATGATAAATAAAGTATCTTGGTTTCTCACTGAAACTTGCAGAACTATATCGAGTATTTTCCGTTCTCCCTCAGTCACATCTGTAAATATCTCTTGTGGCAAAAACTCTATTGAATCTCTCTCCCAATAAGCGCTTATATCTGGAAAAAATAGCTCGATAAACTCTGGGAAGAAGTTGGAAAGAAGTTCTTTAAATAGGCGATCGTGGTCAATCATTTGATGATTTGATTAGCAAGATAGCAGTTTATATCTTAAATTATTTTTTAGTAATATGATGGGATGATTGAGTGCGATCGCCATAATCACCTAATTTCATAAATACGCTTTACATGGGGTAACTATTTTCAATAACAGAAGTGCGATCGCAGTTTTTATTGAAGTGTGCGATCGCAACTTTTTTTATGACTTAATACCCCATATTTTGATAGTTTCATCTCTACTCCCGCTAACCAGAGTCTTGCCATCGAGACTAATAGCTACACAATAAACCCAATCAGTATGTTCTTTGAGAATGCGTTGACATTCCCCAGTTTGCAAGTCCCAAATTCTGATATTTTCGTCTCTACCACAACTAACAAGAGTGTTTCCGTCTGGGCTAATAGCTACACAATAAACCCACCCTGAATGCCCTTCAAGTGTGAACTGAAGCTGTTTTGTCTGTAAATTCCATACTTTAATTGTTTTGTCTTTACTACCACTGACAATTGTCTGGCCGTCTGGGCTAATAGCTACAGACTCAACACCATTTGAATATTTTTTAAACCTGTGTATCAGCTTTCCAGTTTCAAAATCTCGCACTTTAATCGTTGCGTCATTACTACCACTAACGAGAGTTTTTCCATCGGCACTGATAGCTAACGCTTGAACTAAGTAGTTTGAATGTCCACTAATGGTACGTATAATTTGTTCTGTCTGCAAATCCCAAACATTAATTCCTCTATTTTGACTGCCACAGGCAAGCGTCTTTCCATCTGGACTAATAACTAGAGAAAAAACGCTGAAAGCAAATTCATCTAAGTTTTTTTTACATTCTCCAGTCTGTAAATCCAACACTTTGAGCATGTGTCCGTCATCATAATATGCGCCTCTACTACCTCCTCCTCTACTAACTAAAGTTTTTCCATCTTGGCTAATAGCTAAGGAATTAACGTTGAAATCTTCCATAGAAATAGGTTGAAGTTGTCCGGTATGCAAATCCCAAAGATTAATGGCATCTCCGGCACTTACAAAAGTTTTCCCATCTGGGCTAATAGCAATAGCTCTAATGCCTGAATCTTGTTGTAAAGTGTGGAGGCAAGTGATATTTAGCCAGGGATTATATTTTTGTAATGCCTGTTTGACTCTTGCTTCTTCTCTGTGGCGAAGTAACGAATAGGCAGCCCACTTGAAATTACCTGATTCATATTGCCAAGTCTGAATTACTAAGTCTAAACCTGCTTCTCCGTAATTGAGTGCCTCTTTTAATGCGGCAATTCGCGCTTCTATATCTACACTTTTCAAGCGGCTTTTAACACCTTCGAGTCCGCCTAAAATAACACTGCCAATTGGGGCAGAATTTTGAGTACCTAAAACGGCATCATATTCTTTAGGTTGATTTTGATTCTCTGTCATCGCATTTTTACCAATTTACTATAAGGGTTCTCGCTTGGGTGCAGTACAGTTTTGACCTCTCTCCAAGCCTCTCTCCTTTTAGGAGAGAGGCTTTGAATCTTACTCCCCTTCCCTTGTAGGGAAGGGGTTGGGGTTAGGTCTGTATTGGATTCAACTACAAACCGCTATATTAAAGGATGTCTGAAAAGTTTTTTTGTATACGCCTAACCCTTGGAGATCCCCCTAAATCCCCCTTAAGAAGGGGGACTTTAAGACTCTTATTCCCCTCTTTTTTAAGGGGGGTTAGGGGGGATCAACAAATATTTGATACTTTTCAGACATCCTCTTAGTAGTATTCCCATTTTTGATTACGGTTCTTTTTTAAACAAACCGCAAAGGACGCAAAGGACGCAAAGTGGAGATTATTTTAGTTTGGCGATCGCTCCCCTATCAACTAACATTTTTCCCGTCAATAAATCCTTTACCGTCACTACTAATACTCGTTGTTCGTTCACTTCAAATTGTGCCTGTATTCGGTCTATTCCCGTTTGCCCAGGCGGTTCGATATGAGCAACACATACTTGTTGATGATGAGTTTCCAAAGAGCGATAACTATCTTGTTTTACTAATTGGCTGCTCGTCATCCTTCCTTGAGTATCATAATAAACTTCCGCTTGGGAAACTTCTGCTACTTCCCCAATATCGAGACGAATTTCTCGCTGTCCTTCTGTTGCAACTTGCAGAGTTAAAGCTTCAGAACGCGCCCCTGGATACTTTGCCCCTTTTTCAATCAAAGTTAAATAAGAATAACTTTTGCTGTGGGGTTCCCAAAGACGAATAGCATAACTGTGGCGCAGGTAATCATCGACTGCTGCCATTTCACTTAAAGCTAATGCGCCATGTGCGACAGCTTCAAAGGGTTTGTCTAACTTTACCTTTTGTCGTCCAAAATAGGAAATTACTAGTTGTTGTACGGCGGGAATTTGACAAGTACCACCCACTAATAAAACTTGTTCAATTGTAGATTTACCGATCCCTTTAGCAAGTGCGATCGCTAATACTTCATCTAGGGTTTGTCTTAGCTGTTCTAATAATTGTTGATTTTCTAAAATTTCGCCTAATTCATCCCGATGTAATTGCAATTCATGGGACATAAAATTTTCATCATCAAACCAAGCTTCTTTCGCCTCATCTGTTATCGAAAGTTGAATTTTTACCCTTTCTGCAACTTCCAGCAGATTCATAAAACCGATTTCTCCAACTTCAGCACGAGAGGAACCAATTTTTTGCAGGTAATGTTCGACAATCCATGTATCAATATCTATGCCGCCAATAAAAGCATCAGATTTGGCGATAACTTCGGCACGTACTACTTGCTGTTCAGATTCAGCGCTGACAGTTCGTACTAAACTTAAATCTAGAGTACCGCCGCCAAAATCAACCACCAAAATCACAGCACCAGGATGCTTGACAGCATAACCAAGGGCTGCGGCGGTAGATTCATCGACAATTTGCACTGCGGGAATATTTAACTTGTCGCCCAAGTTGCGGAACCAGTCAAGATATCGCTCAAATGCACCAACGGGAACTGTGAAAATAACGCTACTGGGTTGTAATTGCTGTTCAACTTGTTGCCAAATTTCCTTAAGAAACAGTTCCGAAACCACCTCAGCGCTGTAACTATTACCATCCAACTGTCGGGGAGGTGGGACAAAATCTGCTGCCAAATCGCGTTTGAAAGCTCTAAAACAGCGTTCAGGCTGGGCAAACCCTAAGCGTTTAGCGCGTACAGATTCACCAAAAGAAATGCGATCGCGCCCTTCCACAAATACTAAACTGGGTACAACGCTAACTTGTTCTGTCCCAACCTCAAAGCGGCGCGACATCGAATCAAATCTCAACGTCCGTGGTTTTTGCGTAATCAAATCAGTAGTACAAACAACAGTATTGCTCGTACCAAAATCAATTATTACTGTAGTCATTTGTTATTTGTCATTTGTCATTTGTCATTGGGCATTGGGCATGGGGCATGGGGCATGGGGCATTGGGTATGGAGAATTGGGTAATAATCAATAGTTCTTCTTCCCCTGCTTCCCCTGCTCCCTCATCTCCCTCATCCTCCTCATCCCCCTCATCTCCCTCCTCCGGGCAAAGTGCGACTAACTTTCGCAGGGACAAGAATTTTTCCTTGATGTTGATAACCAACGAATCGGATGTAAACTAACTCATCTTCAGCAATATCTGCTGTGTCTGGTTGATGAATTTGAGGATTGTAAGGTACTTGTTCCCAAGGTTTCCCTATCTGTTCGTAACCCCATTTATTGAGGAGGTTATCTAAAGAGGTAAACATCGAAAGCAGATTTTTCGCAGGTAATTCTGGTTTAACCTGCACCATCTGATGGATGCTGGGATAGTTTGTTAACAATGTCTGCAATTGCTCAAATGTCGAAGAACGTATTTCGTCTGTCAGTTCAAGACGCTGCTGCTGCAATTCTTCATGTAGTCGCAAGCCTTCCTGATATAGCGCTGCTTTTTCAGCAAGTAACTGTTCTATTTTTTGCTGCTCTTCTAAGTAATTTTTGCGTGTTGCCTTTAGTTCATTTTCTAGTAACTCAATTTGCGTAGATGCTAACCTGCTTGTTGCTAGACATCGCGCCAATTCTAACTTGTTAGTTTCCAAGTCTGCTTGGCGAGCGATCGCATCACTAATTGCTGGAATAATCAACAATAGAGTGCAAATCCCTATTGCGATTGTCAAAAGGCTTAAAAGAGAAAACATTCCTATCTGCATCCCTCTTAGATTTGTTTGAGAGACTGGTTTTGTGCCACTGTATCGCCCTCACCGCCTTCGTAATACTCAGGCAATAATTCTTGATTTTCAACTTCTCCTAAAGCCTTTTCAATTCCCGATGTTGTACTTGTACAACTTGAACCAGAAGAATTGATTACTGTTTCAGTAATTTTCCCATCTTTACCAATGCGATACTCAATTTTTTGATACTCAGCCATAAATAGACTCTTTTGATTTTTTAGGGTTTCGATCGTGTTGTACCAAATTCTAGCCAACGACAATTAACACTGGCACTAGTACAAATAAATACGTGAGAGCTTTCGCCAATAAATTAAAACAAATGTACTAGTTTAAGTCAATAAGATTTAACATAATTTACGCACAATCTTCATGGTTAGACGGTTACTTACACGCGCAATAGAGCGATCGCATTTTATCAATCCAGGGGAATGATAGACAGTAGTGCAAGCTGAAACCATCATGTCACAAAATCCCAACCAGCCAAGACCTTTTGATGTTGTTTTAGGTAGCCAAATACCTACCCCAGGCGATGCAGCAGTTTTAGGAGGACTGCCAGGAGTCAAACAACGGTTAGCCAGTACTGCCCCACAAAATCGGATTGCAGCGTTAAAAGAAGCCCTCCAGCACGGGGATGCAGGCTTAGATTTAGTCATCCAAGCTTTGCAAAATGAAGTTACACAAGTTAGGTGGGCTGCTTACTCGCTGTTAAGGCAAAGACAAGAACCTCTTATAAAACAGGCGTTACGCGAGTACAATCCTTGGCAAAAGCTTACATGTCTGCGTACCTTGGAAGGTCATTCAAGGTTTGTTAGCTGTGTCGTCTTCAGCCCTGATGGTCAAACTCTTTTCACTGGCAGTTGGGACACAACAATCAAAGTATGGGAGTTTGCAACAGGACGTTTAATTCGCACGCTCGACGGAGATGGATATTATATTAATTCCCTAGCCATTAGCCCTGATGGTCAAACTCTTTTCGTTGGACAGGAAAAGAATTTTATCAAGGTTTTGGATTGGCAAACTGGAAAAAAAATTAGCACTTTGCGTACTAGGTTACAAGCAAGATTTACGTCGATTTACGCTCTAGCCGTTAGTCCAGATGGGCAAATTCTTTTTAGTAGCGACTATTCACTCAAAGCCTGGGATTGGCAGATGGCAAAAGAACTTTACAACTTCTATGCTCATCAGAGTGAGATTTGTTGTCTCGCAATCAGCTTAGACGGACAAATATTGGTCTGTAGCAGTCAGAACAACAGCATCACCGTATGGGATTTACCCACAGCAAAGCAAATCCATATTTTGAAGGGACATTCAAAAGCAGTTACCTCCGTTGCCCTCACTGGTGATAAAAAAACTCTTGTCAGCGGTAGTTGGGACGGTTCTATTAAAGTGTGGGATTTGGAAACGGGAAAAGAAATTTACACTCTTATTGGAGATCAAACCCAAGTTAATTGTGTAGCGATTAGCCCAGACGGACAAACCTTCTTTAGCGGCGGTGAGGAAAATACAATCAAAGTATGGGATTTGCAAACCGGACAGCAGATGAACGCGCTAAGAGGGCACCAATCTCTTCTTATTAAGAGTCTTGCAATTAGCCCAGATGGGCAGAATCTGGTTAGTAGTAGCAGTTGGGAAAAAACTATTAAAGTGTGGGGACTTGCTTAAAGACAACATAACTATAGCAGGCATAGCAAATAATTCTGCTAAACCTTTTGTTAAGCGGGGATGGACAAGGTTACACTTCTACATTTTAAATCTCTCGTCCACCTGAATTTGATATCCGTTCCGTTGGTGAGGTGATTAATCATATTGGCAGTGGTTGCGATCGCAGCGCTAATTGCTGGAACAATCAAAAGTAACGCCAAAAATCCTAAAAGGCTTTCCATAGAAAACATTTTCATTCCTCGATCGTCTACGTTGCTCGTATTTTTACTTGAGAGATTAATGTATGCGTATTCCGCATTTTTGGGAATTCTAATAAGGACTCAAAAGGTAAAACGCCATGACAAACAACCAAAATCAACCCAGAGATTATGATGCAGTGTTGGGAGGACAATCTCCGCCTCCTGTGGATGGAGTTGTTTTAGGAGGAATTGAGGGGGTTAAACGTTCTTTATCAAATCCTGTGATTACAGTCCGAATTGCTGCACTCAGCGAAGCCTTGAAATATGGTGATGCAGGGTTGGATGTATTAATTCAAGCATTGCAAGATAAATCGAGATTGGTACAGCGTTTTGCTTATCGACTATTAAAACAAAAAACAGAACGGCAAGTCAAACAAGCTTTGCAAGCATATAAACCTTGGAACTTGGAAGAGAGATTTAACGAGTATCAAGGGTATAAAAATGATCGTGTTACTCAATTTGCTAATCGGCAAGTTATAGAGTTTGATGCAAATGTAGGTATTGTTGAACCTGTTAACAATGCTTATGCTCTCAGGTTTGAATATGAAAATCAAAATCATGATAATTTACCCAGGAAACTTAGTAGACTTCTACAAGAAACCAACGCCGACAAATTAGAAGTTTTAGTGTTTGGTTTGTGGGCAGAAACATCACAGAGTGATTCAAGTAGTATTGTCCAAGCTTTAGTTGATGCTAAACAACGTTTAACTAATCTCAAAGCGGTTTTTATTGGCGATCTTACTTCTGAGGATTCGGAAATATCTTGGATTCAACAAAGCGATATAAGTCCCATTTTGCAAGCTTATCCTAAACTGGAAATTTTGCAAATTCGTGGAGGCGATCGTTTACAATTTAGTCCGCCGATACGACACAATCATCTCAAAGCGTTGATTGTTGAAACTGGGGGTTTAAGTCGGGATACTGTTGCCCAAATTTGTCAGATGAATCTGCCAGCTTTAGAACATTTAGAATTATGGTTTGGTAGTGAAGATTACGGCGGAGATTGTTGGGTTGAAGATTTAAATCCGATTATTTTTGCAGAAAAATTTCCCAATCTAGTTTATTTAGGATTACGCAATAGCCAATTTACCGATGAAATAGTCAGCGTTATTGTAGGTTCTCCAATTCTTGATTATATCAGCGTACTTGACCTTTCAATGGGAACGCTGACTGATGCTGGTGCGGAAGAATTACTAAATTGTTCGGCGATAAATAATCTTGATATTCTCAATATTTCAGAAAACTTTTTATCCCAGGAAATGATTGATAAATTCTCTGGTTTGGATGTACGTGTTTTGGCAAATAATCAGAAAAAAGAAGATGACGATCGCTATATCGATGGCCGCTATTGTTCTGTTTCTGAGTGAAATTTACAGTAATGGGTGACTGGAAGTCGCGGCTACACAGACAAAACCCGCCTGCGCGGGTTCAGAAACTTTCTCTTAATTAGTTCAATTTTAGCTATGAATAATAATTCTAATCAACCCGGAGAATTTGACGCAGTACTTGGTGGAGAATTGCCACCACCAGTTCATGGTGTAGTTTTAGGAGGAATCGGAGGGGTAAAAACTCTGTTGAGAAATTCGGTTGCAGAAATACGATGTATAGGCATTACTCAGGCAGCAAATTACGGTAAGGAAGGCTTAGATTTAATAATTGAAGCCTTAAATGATTCTTCTGGACAGGTGCGGAGTCTTGCCTATAATTTATTGGAAGAAAAGGTAGAAGAGCCATTCTTGAAAGGTTCACGAATCAAGATAAAACAAGTATTATCTAATTTTGATAAGCTAGAGCTATTTACCACTTTAAAAGATTGGGTAATTCAGGATTTTAACCCTAGATATCCTCTTATTAATACAGCAAGTATCGGATATGAATTGAAGACTATTGAAGAATTTAACTTACTATTACAATACTCCCAAGTTAATCAGCTTCAAGCAATAGCTATAAAAATTGACGGGGAAGAAAATCGTATAATTTTTGAGATTCTATTAGAGAATTACAAGTATTTGACTGGACTCAAAGCTTTGTCCATTTTTCTTGGTAATAATTCTAGAGTGATAAGAGATCACAGCAGAGTTTTAAAAGTTTATCCTAACCTCAACTTACTAGAAATAAGAGGGTGTTGTGGCATTATTTTTGACAACGTACAACACAATAATTTGAAGACATTAATTATTGATAGTAGTGCTTTTATTCAGAACTTTGGCAAACTTGAATTACCTGGATTAGAGTATCTTGATTTAGGGTGTCACAATTTTGTTCCATTAACATACGACGAAATATAGATATAAATTATTTAAAACATATTTACTCTGCTACTTGTTTTCCTAAATTAAGATATTTAGGCTTGAGATGTGGTAAAGATTATAACGATATTGCTTCTTCCCTGGTCAATTCAGGCATACTAAATCGCCTAATTGGACTTGACTTTTCGGATGGAGATTTGGGAGATAAAGGTGCTGAAACTTTATTTAATAGTCGAGTGATAAATCGTTTACATACTCTCAACGTTAGTAAGAATCATTTATCTCCAGACATGGTGGATAAGTTATCTAAACTGAAGTGTCGAGTAATTGCGGAATCACAGAAGTCTTATCGCCATAACTTTTAGCGTTAATAAACATATTTCATAATAATAACTTAAAGTCATGAACAAAAATCAACTTCACACCCTCAACATTTCTAAAAATTGTGTATCAGAAAGTATGGTTAAACGATTGTTACAGCTTAATTGTCAGGTGATTGCAGACGATCAAGAGGATGAAATCGAAAGAGGATGTGGAGGATCGCGATACTCTGCTTTGCATGAGTAATGAAGAATCTGAATTTGCCGATCGCTATTCTGCCCTCCACGAATAAATAATATATTAGATAATGCTAAACTTCATCCTCATCGCTAACCCCGAAAACCGCCGTGTCGGTTTCTTCCAACAAGCGATCGCCCATTTCAACTTACCACCAGCCACGGTAGTAGATTACGCCGACTTAATAGCAGGAAAACAAACTCTCGAACAATTCAATACACCCAACACTATTATCCGCTTCGACTCTCCAGAAAAAAACTTTGATGTTGATAAAGCCATCATTGCAGAAGGGAGTAGGGAAATTTTTTCTACTTCCAGTCATCAACATATCAGTGCAGAAGCCGCGACAAAATTAGAATTTGATAAAGGACTCATCCTCTATCCGCGACAGTGGTATTTAGGCTGGCGGTATCTGTTGCAAAAATGGGAAACACAGCTTACTCCCCTTCTCACAAATGGCGAGTTTATGAACCATCCCCAAGATATCGCTGTGATGTTTGACAAACCTGCTTGTCACGAAAGATTCAGCCGTCATAATATCCCCGTTCCGCGATCGCTTGGTAAAATCCACAATTACGAACATTTACGCGAACAAATGCAAATGCAGGGAATAGAACGAGTATTCGTCAAACTTTCTCACGGTTCCGCCGCTTCTGGAGTCGTTGCTTACCGTGCAAATTCGCGTTTTGAATCAGCTATTACCACTGTTGAACGAGTGCGAGAAAATGGGCAAACTCTGCTTTACAACTCCCGGAAAATTAGGCACTATACTCACCGCGAAGAAATTGCCGATATTATCAACATTTTGACAGCAGAAGGCGTACAAGCTGAAGAATGGCTACCCAAAGCACATTTACAAGAATGTGGTTTTGATGTGCGTGTGGTGGTTATTAATGGTGAAGCACAGCATATCGTTGTTCGCCTTGGTAAAAGTCCCATGACAAATTTGCATTTGGGAAATGAACGGGGAAATACTGAGGAATTTTTAGCAAAACTTGGTGTAGAAAATTGGGAGATAATGAAGCGAACTTGCGAACAAGCAGCAGCGTTATTTCCTAATAGTTTATATTGTGGAGTTGATTTACTAATTTTACCAGATTGGAAAACTCACGCGATTTTAGAGATTAATGCTTTTGGCGATTTGTTACCGGGTATTTTATGGAATGGAATGGATACTTATACCAGTGAAATTAAGGCGATTTTGGCAAAATAAATGTAGGGTGTGACTATAAATTAGGATTAACCAAAATGAACAACAATTTAAATCAACCTGGGGAATTTGATGCAGTACTTGGTGGAGAAGCGCCACCTCCTATTTATGGTGTAGTTTTAGGAGGAAATAAAAGGGTAAAAAGCTCTATTTTAACAGAATCTTTAAACAGAATATTAAAAAGCTTAGAAGAAAAAGATCCAGAAATTGCTTTGCTTTTACAACCAGGTTTAACCCGTAAAGAAATTGATCAAATAACTAAAGATTTACCTTTTAAGTTACCAGAAGAACTATATGAGCTATATCAATGGCGAAATGGATTATCTGATGATATAGGATTTGGCTTTGCTACATGGAATGGTATTATAGGAGGATTTAGCTCTTTAGAAGAAGCAATAACTGATTTTCAAAACTTAAGAATACGTGGTTGTCTATCTAATTTTCTTCGTATTTTTTTATTTTCTCATCAATTAGGAGGTGATTATTATGTTGTTAGCATAGATGAAATAACATATCCTGTATTTCATTTCAATGATAAGGATGAAAATTTTTCTATTCAACATTTAAAATGAAGGACATTCTTCTCAAGTTTGACAACTCTAATGTATGCAATCGCAGAATGTTTTGAACGAGATGCAATATATAGTTACACTAACTCTAAAGAGCGCACATCTTTGGAGTATGACAAAGATAAAATCAACGCTATCATCCATAAATACAAAACAGGTAATTTTAAAATTTATAGAACATAATTTTTATTACCATGTTCAACATCAATCAAATCGTCGGAACTCATGATATCTTATTTATCACCTTAGATACATTACGTTACGACGTAGCCAAAGATTTACTCGCAGAAAAACGCACTCCAAACTTAGCAAAAGTACTCCCTAAAACAGGTTGGGAAGAACGTCATTCACCCGGAAACTTCACTTATGCTTCTCATCATGCGTTTTTCGCAGGCTTTTTACCCACACCTGTAACACCTGGAATTCACCCCCGTCTTTTTGCTTTGGGATTTGAAGGAAGTACTACGACAACTGATACAACTTGTGTGTTAGATAGCTCAAATATTGTTAATGGATTAGCTGCAAAGGGATATCATACAGTTTGCATTGGTGGAGTTGGTTTTTTCAACAAACGCAACCCTTTAGGTAATGTAATTCCCTCAATGTTTGCTGAAAGTTATTGGAGTCCAGAATTAGGTGTTACTAACCCCCAATCTACAGAAAATCAGGTAAATTTGGCGCGAGAAATTTTAGAAAAAACGCCAAATAATCAACGCATATTTTTATTTATAAATATTTCTGCTTTGCATCAACCAAATTATTTCTATCTTCCCAATACCAAAGATAAAATCGATACCATTGAATCTCACGCCGCAGCTTTGGAATATGTCGATCGCCAATTAGCCAAACTCTGGAATATTATACGACAAAGGCATTCTACTTTTTGCATTCTGTGTTCCGACCACGGGACAACTTATGGTGAAGATGGTTACACTGGACATCGACTTAGCCATCCTGTGGTTTGGACTGTTCC
Organism: Nostoc sp. DedQUE05; assembly: GCF_034530955.1. Taxonomy (NCBI): domain Bacteria; kingdom Bacillati; phylum Cyanobacteriota; class Cyanophyceae; order Nostocales; family Nostocaceae; genus Nostoc; species Nostoc sp. DedQUE05. Next base: position 62,634 of record NZ_JAVRCB010000026.1, read on the forward strand.
CTATGCAGAGTTTATTTTATGAAAACTCACGCAAAGGCGCAGCACTTCGGCTACGCTCAGTGACCGGCGCAGAGTTCTAAATTCTTTTAAATCTTATGCTGACAATCCAAAATCTTAAATCGAAAATTACCGAGTCTCCTTATCAAGCATACGTCTATTCTTACCCCCACAAAACAGCTTACCGTCCCCTCACTCCACCTGTGCATCTCCCAGAACTTTGGGCGCAGCAAGATAGACAAGCGCTGTTTCTCTACATACATATACCGTTTTGTGAAATGCGTTGTGGGTTCTGCAACCTGTTTACCACAGTCAGCCACAATGAAGATTTTATGAGTCAATATGTCCGCACCTTACAGCGACAGGCGCAACGAATGAAGGCGGTGTTGGGTGATGCGTCATTTGCTAGGTTCGCTATTGGTGGCGGAACTCCCACCCAATTACCGATTCAGCACCTCGAAACTATTCTCAATATTGCTGAAAGTACGATGGGTGCAAAGTTACAGGAAATTCCCATTTCTGTGGAAGTTTCGCCAGAAACCGCCACTGAGGATAAGTTAAAGTTGTTGCGATCGCACGCCGTCGATCGTGTTAGCATTGGTGTCCAAAGCTTCATCGATTCGGAAGTCTTAGCAACCCAGCGCCGTCAATCTACTACTCAGGTAGAAGCAACGCTGACAAGGATAAAAGAAATGGGATTTCCCACTCTAAATATTGATTTGATTTACGGTTTACCCGGACAAACAGTAAATAGTTGGTTGCAATCAATACAAGCTACCTTGCGCTTTAAACCAGAGGAAATTTATCTATATCCATTATACGTGCGATCGCTCACAGGTTTGGGACGCACAGATCGAGAATGGGACGATATTCGTTTAGCTTGTTATCGGGAAGGGCGATCGCTATTATTGTCACAAGGATATACGCAAGTTTCCATGCGGATGTTTCGACGCTTAGAAGAGGGACAATCTAGCAATCTTTCTCCCTTATCTCCCGTCTACTGCTGTCAAGCCGACAGTATGATTGGTTTAGGTTGTGGCGCACGTTCCTATACTAATACTTTGCACTATTCCAACGAATATGCAGTGGGAGCAAAGGGAATCAGCGAGATTTTACAAGCATATATTCAAACAGCCGATGAGTTATTTGAATACGCGCACTATGGCTTTCAACTAAATGCTGAAGAACAACGTCGGCGGTATATTTTGTTATCTTTGCTTTCCGATAAAGGATTGAATTGTGCCATTTATCGTCGGCAATTTGGTAGTGAAGTATACGCTGATTTTCCAGATTTTTCAGAACTGCTTGCTTTGAATTTGGCGATAAAAAATGAGGATATTTTGCAGTTAACTGAATTTGGAATTGAGCGTTCTGACACTATTGGCGCGTGGTTATTTTCTGAGAAAGTGCAGGAATTAATGCAGAATTATGAATTGAAATAGTAGGGTTTAAAAAATATTTGTAGAGAAGCAATTGATCGCGTTTTTACAGATATTTACATTACATCTACCGTTGGAGAAAATATGACAAACAATCAAAATCAACCCAGAGAATTTGATGCAGTGCTTGGAGGAGAAACAGCACCTATTTATGATGTTGTATTAGGTGGTATCGAAGGTGTCAAGAGACGTTTATTGAGTCAGTTTATAGAAGACCGAGAAGAAGCACTGAATGATGCACTTCAATATGGTGCATCAGGTCTAGATTTGATAATTCAATCTTTACAAGATAAATCAGGAAGGCTACGAAGATATGCTTGTGTTTTACTAAGTGAAAGAAATGAACCTCAAGCTATAGCGGCTTTGCAAAGTTATAAACCTTGGTTTTTAAAAGAACGCTGGGAACTAGAGAAACGTAAAGGATCGAGTTTCATAACATCGCACTCCCAAAAATTTGCAAATCGCAAAGTAGAAGAGTATGATCCACAGGTTGGTATAACTGACCCTGTAGGAACTGCATACGCTTTCCGAACTAATCGAGATGGAGACGAATTTATTGCAGATAAACTTGAATTACTTTTAGAAGATTCACGAGTTGACCAGGTAGAAGCGTTAGTTTTCGGAATGTGGCATTCAGACGTTTTTGAAAGTGATTCATCACAAAATATTGTTAATTTTCTTGTGAATGCTCAGGATAAATTAACTAATCTCAAGGCTGTATTCATAGGCGATGTCACAGATGATGAGTGGATGATTTCTCAAATGAGCCATAACTATATCAGCCCAGTATTAGAAGCGTACCCTAATTTAGAAATATTAAAGATTCGTGGTGGTAATACTCATAGGATGTTCAATCCAACACGACATAATAAATTAAAGGCTCTGATCATAGAAACAGGAGGACTGCGGAAAGAATCTCTATTACAATTGTACTCTCTTCAATTGCCAGCATTAGAACATCTGGAAATATGGTTGGGTAGCCTTAACTATAGATGCACTTGTTCTGTTGAAGATTTAGCTCCTCTTCTTTATGGAGATTTATTCCCTAATCTTATATATTTAGGGCTACGCAATAGTGAATATAGTAATGAGATAGTTCGTGAAATAGTTCAAGCACCAGTTTTGCAAAAAATTCAAGTGTTTGACATTTCTCTCGGAAATTTAACTGATGAAGGAGCAGAACTTTTACTTAATTCTCCTATAATCAACCAATTGGATATCCTCAATATATCAGAAACTTATGTAACTGATGAAATGCTTGAATTGCTTTGGGAAATGGATGTTCGTGTCATTGCAGAAGGTAATCGAGTTTATGAATATGAAGGTGATCGCTACTGCACAGTAGCCGAATAATTTAAATATAAATTTTTCTAAAATAGTAGGGTAAACATCTATCCTAAAAACTAAATTTTAAACTTTAAAACTAATATGCACCTCACCATCCTCTATCGCGGCCCTTTAATGAGTTGCAACTACGGTTGTGAATATTGCCCCTTTGCTAAACGCCAACAAACAGCCGCAGAATTGGCAATTGATAAACAATCTTTAGAACGATTTGTCAATTTTATTTTCCAACATTCCCAACATCAATTTTCAATTCTGTTTACTCCTTGGGGAGAAGCATTAATCCATTCTTACTATCAGCAAGCACTGATAAAATTAACGCAATTACCCAATGTTAATAAAGCAGCAATTCAAACTAATCTATCTTGTCACTTAGATTGGGTAGAGGAATGTAACAAAGATAAATTGGCGCTTTGGGCAACTTTTCATTCAGAATGGGTGTCACGCGATCGCTTCTTACAAAAATGCCTCAATCTAGACAACAAAAATATAAAATTCAGCGTTGGAGTTGTCGGTTTTCCCAAGTTTAAAACAGAAATAGCCGCTTTACGTCAGGAGTTACCAAACCACGTTTATTTGTGGATTAATGCTGTGAAAGCTGAACTTCCTAATTTATCACCAGAAAATCGAGAATTCTTTCAATCTATTGACCCGTTATATGAATTAAACACTCAACATTATCCTAGCTTTGGGTATTCTTGTCGGGCTGGAGAATCAGTGATTTCTGTTGATGGTGACGGGACAATGTACCGATGTCATTTTATTAAAACAGCAATTGGTAATATTTACGATTCTACCTGGGAAATAGCTTTGTTTGAACAACCTTGTACCAACCAAACTTGTCACTGTCATATTGGTTATGTTCATCTAGAATATTTAGAAATGAATAAGGTATTTGGTTCTGGTATTTTAGAAAGAATTCCTGATAATTGGGTTAATCAAAATTGTACTGTAATATAAATATCAATGTTTATCAATTTAACTAAAAGGGTCAGAGAAAGCCGCATTTTCTTCACCTTTGCACCCTACCACTGTAGAATTGTAAAAGATGTGGTGGATCGAATAATGGAGCGCACCAAAGCGCCAAATCCTTACTGTGTCGGAGAAGTGTGCCAAATCATTGCTAAGGATAATCCTAATTTACGAGGAAAAGGCGGGAATTGGTGCATTGTCAACCATGTAGGCGAGTTCAGCTGTACAGTGACAACGTGGAATGGACAATACACCGTGAGAATCGACCACTTGAAGCCACTGAACTACCTGGAGTCGGAATGTCAGCAGATGCAACTAATCAGCGATGCCTGCGGCGGGCTACGCTTACGCATCAGTAGATTACGGGAAAACGAGAACTTGGAATTTGCCAAGAATGACCGCTATTAGCATAAAGTATGGCTCCATCAAATCGCTCCAGGATTTGAATGTGTTCTTTGGGAACTGCATCAGAAAAGTTTGTATAAAATTCCGACCAATTAATAGGTGCTTGTGTAATGTGCTGCCTGAAGCTGTTTCCACAAATTCTCGGCAAATTGGCATTAAACGAGCAGTCCACCAGTCTAAATCATACTCAGCCATCATTTGAACGCGATCGCTGATACTTTGCCAATCTTCTACAGTACCCAACAGCGTAATCTCAGGAATGCCACACACGCAGTACATTACATAGTCAAAATATTTTTGGAAGGCATTGATAATTACGACATGACTAGCTATGTGAGTGATGGGTGTTGTAGTACTGAAGTTACACTCTAGCAATCGATATAAATCCGCTCCTACATAATTGCGGATATGCAATGCCCATTCTTGAACTGCTTGACTCCAGTGCTGGGGATGGCTGGGTATTTGTCGAGTTTCAACTATCAGTTGTTGTTTCCCCTGGTGATTAACCAAGCGCGATCGCAATGTTTCTGCATGATTGTTGATATGTTGAGCAAATCCTTGTGATAATGTTATCCAAATAATGTCAGGTGTTAACAATAACGGGCGGTGTTCGCTAAAGGCAGTGTGAACAGCAAGCGCCAGCGAATGAATACCTTGGTCTGGAATTACCTCAAACGTATCATTATGGCTAAATGCCAGCAGTTGTTTCCCTAATTGCTTTTCTAACTGAAATTTCGCACTTTTTACAGGTAATCGCTCCTCTGGGCTTTTGACATCATCTACACAAAAGCGAATCTTACCCACAGTTTTTTCAAGGATAGGTGCCAGTACTGTCATCAGCTAACTACGAACAAAGATCAACATATTTTTTCATAATTTTGATGAATAAAGGTAGTACCATTCGATGATGAAACCCCCAAAGAGTTACTACGATGCTGAATTTGGACAGATTATAATCGAAGATAACCACTGGACTTTAGCACAATGTGCTGTTTTAGGCGATCGCCGTGTACCGATTTGTGTGGATTTTGAACAGGGGCAGGTTGGGGAACTTTCATCGCTTCAGCGTGAAGCTATTCGGCAAGCTCTAGCCTTGCCACCCGATGTGTTACGCATCACTGCTCCTCTGGTGTTGCAAAATTATAATGTATATCGTGAGATGATTGGAGATGAATATATGCCTCTGTTGGCTAATCCCATTCAGGTCTGGGAGCAGGTCACTTTCTCATATATCTATGTGCCGCCCCACGTTGAGTATGACCTGCATATTGCTACCTTTGAGTTGATAGCTGAGTGTGACTGGGAAAAAGAACACGGCTTAGAAGTACGCTTTCGCAATGGAGTAGCAGACGATGCAGATCAGATAGGTGAAACAGGACGGTAAAAACTATCTTGTCTACATGTGATACATAAACAGCTACTAGATTGTTGAAGTGTGCCAAACCCTTGCCGCATAAAACCCGGAACTGAGAGGTAAAGGTGGGTGTTGGGGAATTGTCAACCATGTGAGCGAATTCAGTTGCACCGTCAGAACTTGGGATGGGGAATATACGGTTGGATTGCAGTACCTGAAGTCGTACAACTACTTGCCTGCCGAGTGTGAGCAGATGCGGATGATTTGCGATGCCTGCGGCGGGGCTGTTCGGTGTCGCATTGGTCGGGTATATTCCGATTCGTTGGAAGAGACAGTCAAAAGTCTGTTACAGTCGTTGGGAAAGCTGAATAGACCTTAAAAGCATTGAAACAGCCAACTTTGGTATCGCAAGAAGTTGGTTATGACTCTGGCAAAAAGATTAAGGGACGAAAACGCCATATACTTGTTGATACACTTGGTTTACTCATCGTTGTTGTCATCACTGCTGCCAATGTTAGCGAGCAAGCAGGTGCCAAACTAGTTTTTTCCAAACTCGATCAAGTCCGCGTAGGCGTAGCCCGCCGTAGGCATCGCTTCCGTCGTTTAATCACAATTTGGGTTGATGGCGGCTATCGTGGTAAGGGTTTTCAGCATTGGGTGATTGATATCTATCGATGGATTGTAAGTGTTGTCACCCGCCACGAAGAACAGAAGGGTTTTGTTGTATTACCCAAACACTGGCTTGTTGAGAGGACTTTTGGTTGGTTTAATTGGTGTCGACGATTAAGTAAAGATTATGAAATCTTACCGGAAACGACAGAAACCTTTGTTTACGTTGCGATGATTCGTCTGATGCTCAAACAACTTGCGTGATTAAAATTACCTCTCAAAAACTTTTCAGACATCCTCTTAGAGAAAATCAATATAAACCCCATGCTTCATCTTGGCTGGCGCTATAAATCACTGGTTGTCTTGAAGAACTACAATCAAGCAATTCTTACTCTCTAAACAATTAGAAAGTATTGAAGATTAGCTGTCTTTCTCAAAAGAGGTTTTTCTAGATTTCAAATTTTTTAGCCCACGTTTAAATATCATTATGAATACAATACTAAGGACAGAAGTAATAACTAATAAAATCGCTATTGGGAGAAAGCAATTTCCTTGAGTTGTACTCCACGAACACGAGAAAAGTAGAATCTGTATACCAAAGATGCTTAATATAACGAGGCTAAATATGCCAATCGCGCCAACAGATATAAGAAGATATCCAGCAGTTTTATTTTTGTTCATAAATCCCTAGCATCTGATAAAAAATTATTTTCTAGTCAAAATTACACTTCTGGAGAGCTTGTTCCAAAGTCAACATGATTGAGGGTTAGATAATCCGACCATCCTTAAAAAATCAAGCGCTCATGTCTCATAGAAAAGAAACATTGGAAGTGCGTAGACAAGCATTTACGGTAGGCAACCCTAACTATAGTGGATAAACTATAAAACTCATATTTGATTTTTGAAAAAAACTCAGTACAGCTTTATTCCTTCTTCCCAGTCCCCAGTCCCCAGTCCCTAGTCCCTAGTCCCTACGATTAATTCAGAAATCAAATCAGATTGCTATAGTACTATGCCGAAACTTCCAGAGTGCGATAACTGTCTTTTCCATTCACATAACCCCCACCTCGTCTGTGTCGTTCACGTTTTGAGATTACGCCCTTCGCGTTCTGAGCGATACCTTCGGCACACTTCGTGAACGCGTCGCTCGAATGAACCAAACCCTATGAGCGTTACTTTTTCACCATTAGCTACAGCCTCGGTAACAGCTGACAAAAAAGCACTGATTACTTCATCAGCTTGCTTTTTTGTGATGTTGGTCTTTGCTGCTACAGCATCCACTAGTTCGCCTTTGTTCATAAATTACCCTGAAGTATTGCAGAAAATCTAGCATTACTACCCCTAGTTAGGAAAGGGGAAAATGAATAACAATCAAGCAGCATACGAAAATTAACAATGCACGGCTACTGCTGCAGCGAAGTTAATATCTTTGACTTCAACTTGGTATAAATTTCTGGCATTGCGAATTGGGAAAAGCAGCAAATTGTTATGAGGGACTATTTTGCGTCTTTGCTCTCGGTGTAAACGCCCACTGTCGTCGAGCGCATGAATTACTGATAGGGAGAATCGTACTCCTTTTTCACTTTCCACCTCGCTGAATAATTTAAGTTAATTCATTGCGGCTATGATTTGCTTCTGACCAAAAAGTATTGGTTTTCCCGAAAATAACCATCAATTCCTCTCGATAGCGTTATACAACATCAAGTTGATGGGAATACTAATGTCAGTAAGGAAAACAAAATCCTGTCATAAGGTATGTATAGATAACGACTATGAACTCTATCCCCATCATTCCAGGATATCAAATTAACTCTCAACTGTATGCTGGCTCTATAACCAACGTGTATCGAGCTATCCGCCAATCAGACCAACTTCCAGTCGTTATTAAACTTTTGACCTTAGAGTATCCCAGTTTTAACGAATTACTACAATTTCGCCATCAGTATACAATCAGTAAAAATCTCAACATTGCTGGAATTATTCATCCCTTATCGCTGGAAACCTATGGCAATAGCTATATTTTGGTGATGGCAGATATTGGAGAAATTTCTTTAAGAGAATACATTAAAAACTCAAGTTTATCCTTAATAGAAGTTTTAAATATTGCTATTCAACTAGTCCGTATTATCCACGAGTTACACGAAAGTCGCATTATTCATAAAGATATTAAACCAGCAAATATTCTGATTTATCCCCATACAAGACAAATTCAACTCATTGACTTTAGTATTGCTTCATTATTACCTAAAGAAACCCAAGAAATTAAAAATCCAAATGTTTTAGAAGGAACTCTCGCCTATATTTCCCCAGAACAAACAGGCAGAATGAACCGTGGTATCGACTACCGCAGCGATTATTATTCTCTGGGTGTAACATTCTATGAAATATTAACTGGAAAGTTACCATTTAATTGTGATGATCCGATGGAATTGGTACATTGTCATCTGGCAAAAATGCCATCGCAGCTAGAAGCCATAAGCAAAGAAATACCAAAGGTTTTATGGAATATTGTCATGAAGTTAATGGCAAAAAACGCCGAAGATAGATATCAAAGTGCCTTGGGATTAAAGCATGATTTAGAACTTTGTTTAGCCCAAATCCAAGATACAGGAAAAATTAGAGATTTTGAAATCGGTCAGTGGGATGTCTGCGATCGCTTCCTGATCCCGGAAAAGTTATATGGCAGAGAAGCAGAAGTAGCAAGCTTATTACAAGCATTTGAGCGTGTGGCTCACGGCACATCAGAAATCGTGCTAGTAGCGGGGTTTTCGGGGATTGGGAAAACTGCTGTCGTGAATGAAGTCCACAAACCAATTACCCGTCAGCAGGGTTATTTCATCAAAGGTAAGTTTGACCAATTCAATCGTAATATTCCCTTATCCGCCTTTGTGCAAGCTTTACGCGACTTAATGGCGCAATTGTTGTCAGAATCAGATGCACAATTGGTACACTGGCGCAATCAAATTCTTCAAGTTCTTGCAGAGAACGGGCAAGTTTTGATTGAAGTAATTCCAGAATTAGAACAGGTAATTGGTAAACAACCACTTGCACCAGAACTATCGGGAACGGCGGTACAAAATCGGTTTAATTTACTTTTTCAAAAGTTTATTGCTGTCTTCACCACAAGGGAACATCCATTAGTGATGTTTCTGGATGATCTACAGTGGGCAGATTTGGCATCTCTCCAGTTAATTAAACTGCTGACGGAGAATCAAAAATATCTACTTTTGTTAGGTGCTTATCGAGATAATGAAGTGTCAGCCGTACATCCATTTATGTTGAAGATGGAGGAACTCAAGAAAACTGGTAAGACTATTAATACTATTACTCTTGCCTCCCTTGACTTGAATGATACCAATCAGTTAGTGGCTGATACTTTACATTGTACGACACAGATATCGCGCCCTCTAACAGAATTAATCAATCGCAAAACTAAAGGCAATCCCTTTTTTACCACGCAGTTTCTCAAGGCTTTATACGAAGATAAACAAATTAAATTTAATCGCGAGCAAGGTTACTGGGAATGCGATTTTGCCCAAGTTAATGCGCTATCTGTGACTGATGATGTGGTGGAATTTATGGCTACTCAGTTACAGAAATTGCCTCAGCAAACGCAAAATATCCTGAAGTTAGCTGCTTGTATTGGTAATTCTTTTGATTTAACTACTTTGACAATTGTTTCACAACAATCGCCACAGAAAGTGGCAGATGCTTTGTGGAAGGCTTTACAGGAAGGATTGATTTTACCGCAAAGTCAAGTTTATAAGTTTTATCTCAGCCATGAGCAAGAAGCTAATACTAACAATATCGAAAAAGTTGCTTATCGCTTTCTGCACGATCGCGTCCAACAAGCTGCTTATTATTTAATTCCCGAAGACCAAAAACAAGCTACTCATTTGGCGATCGGTCAATTATTGCACGCTAATACGCCTACAACTCAACTAGACAATATCTTTGAAATTGTCAATCACTTGAATATAGGCATTAATTTGATAACTCAGCTTGACAAAAAATTGGAGTTAGCACAACTGAATTTGCTAGCGGGGCGCAAAGCCAAAGCAGCGATCGCCTATAATGCTGCTGTCAAATATTGTACCCAAGGTATTGACTTACTGCCCTTTGATACCTGGGCAGAACATTACAGATTAACCCTGAATCTGCATAATGAGCGTTTAGAAGCTGCCTGCCTCAATACAGACTTTGACAAGCTGGCAGGATGGGGTGACGTTGTATTGCAATCTGCTAGTTCTTTGCTTGATACTATCAAAGTCTATGAAACCCGAATGACGGCATTCCGGTCTCAAGGTCAATTTGCCAAAGTAATTGATACTGGGTTGCAAGTGTTGAAATTACTCGGTGTGGAATTTCCCGAACAGCCAATGATGGCAGATATTAGCGCAGCAGTCCAACAGACAAGGCAACTATGGATGGGGCGCGCACCCTTAAGTTTGCTGGATTTGCCTGCGATGAGCGATCCGCATCAACTTGCAGCTATGCAAATAATGACTACACTGGTTTCCTCTGCGTACATTGCTAAACCGACACTATTACCACTACTCACATCCAAGCAAGTGGAGATGGCTATCCAGTTTGGCAATTCATCTATTGCCATTTTTTCCTATGCAGACTATGGAGTGACTCTTTGTGGTTTTATCGGAGATATTGATGCTGGGTATGAGTTTGGACAACTTTCATTAAAGTTACTAGAACAACACCAGATTAACGCTTTTAAAAGCAGAGCTTATTTTATTGTCAACAGCTTTATTCGCCATTGGAAAGAACCTTTACATCACAGTATCCCATGTTTACTAGAAGCTTATCAGAGCGGTTTAGAAACTGGAGATTGGGTATGCGTAGCGTTGAACTTAGTGTCATATAGTCAGTGTAGCTATTGGAGTGGTCGAGAATTAAATGATTTGGCACAGGAAATGGAAATTCATCAGCAAGTCATCAGCCAGGTCAAACAAGAAGCAACGATAAAATATTATGAATGCTACCAGCAAGCGATTCTCAATTTATTAGGACAAGCGGAAGTTCCCTATTGTTTACAGGGCAAAGTCTTCAATGCCGCCCAAATCTTACCCAGCTTCCAAGCTGCCAGCAATCGCACGGGGTTATTCTATCTTCATCTCAATCAAGCTGTTCTCTGTTATTTGTTCGGAGAATACGAAGCAGCCTCACAACAAGCAGCCTTAGCAGAACAGTATAGTAATGCTGTAACTGGCTATTTCGTCGTAGTTGTCCGAGTTTTTTATGATGCTTTAATTCATTTAGCACGCTACACCGATGTTAATGCCGAAGAACAATCAGCCATTTTAAAGCGAATCAATACCCATCAAGAAAAACTACAAATTTGGGCTACTCATGCTCCATTCAATCATCAACATCGTTGGCAACTTGTAGCAGCAGAACGCTATCGAGTGCTTGGTCAATTTACTGAGGCGATGGAACATTACGATTTAGCTATTGCCCAAGCCAAAACACATGGTTATCTGCAAGATGAAGCACTCAGCAATGAACTGGCCGCTAAATTTTATCTAAGTTGGGGCAAACAGAAGGTGGCAGCAGGCTATATGCAGGAGGCGTACTACTGTTACGCTCGTTGGGGCGCAAAAGCCAAAACCGAGGATTTGGAAAACCGCTATCCCGATTTAGTACGCGTTATTCTCCAGCAGAGAGTACAATCACTGCAAATGCTGGAAACGATATCGAGCAGCGTTAGTCGCCCGCTCTCGGTTCATAATTCCACTCATTTGGGTCGTTCTTCTAGCACTGACATTAGTAGCTTTGATTTTGCTGCTATCCTCAAAGCCTCTCAAGCCATTTCCGGCACGATTCAACTGGACGAACTACTGCACAGATTAACACAAATTATTCTGCAACATTCTGGGGGCGAACGTTGTGCTTTAATCCTACCTAATACTCAAGGAAAATGGTTGGTAAGAGCCATTGCTACACCCGAAAACACAGAACTTTGTGCCGAACCTTTAGAGGGCAACCCTAACTTACCAATTAAGTTGATCCAGTACGTCAAAAACACCGAAGAAATTGTGATGATTGACGAACTCAAAACCAATTTACCTGTAATTGATGAGTATTTAAGTCAACGACAACCAAAAAGTTTGTTGTGCTTGCCAATTCTCAATCAAGGACGCTTAATTGGAATTTTGTATTTAAAGAATCGTTCTACTAGTAGTGTGTTTACAAGCGATCGCATCCTCATTCTCAACTTTCTTTGTACCCAAGCGGCCATTTCTCTAGAAAACGCCCGTCTTTATCAAGATGCACAAATTTATACTCAAAAGTTAGAACAATCTCTAGAAAAATTACGGCTTAGTGAAGCCCGCTTTCAGAAACTAGCAGATAATATTCCTGGCATGATTTATCAGATCCGAATTAAAGCCGATGGTGCAGCTTCAGTACCCTACGTCAGTTCTGGGTGTCAACCTCTTTACGAAGTCCCAGCAGAAGATTTCCTGTCAGGGAAATGTAGCATGCGTGATTTTGAACATCCCGACGATGGAGCAGAGGCCTTTCAGGCAGTTGTTGAGTCAGCACAAAATCTTACCCCATTTCAGCATGAGTGGCGCATTGTTACACCCAATGGGAATATCAAGTGGGTAAAAGCTGCTTCTCAACCAGAACGCGGCGAGGATGGTGAAATGGTATGGGATGGAATTCTAATTGATATTAGCGATCGCAAACGTGCTGAAGCTGCCATTAAGCAAAAATCTCAAGAACTGGAAAATGCTCTGCAAAAACTGCAACAAGCCCAACTGCAAATGATCCAACATGAAAAAATGTCTGCACTAGGTAACTTAGTTGCTGGAGTAGCTCACGAAATGAACAATCCCCTCGGCTTCATTTCGACTAGCCTCCAACAAGCTAAACCTATCTTGGCTGATATCACTGAACACCTAAAATTATATCAAAAAGCTTTACCGAATCCAGAAGTAGAAATTCTCGAACATGCTGAAGAAATTGACTTAGACTATAACTTAGAAGACATACCAAACATGGTTGATGCAATGGTTATAGCTTCTGAGCGATTAAAAAATATCAGCACCAGCTTAAGAACTTTCTCCCGGGGCGATAAAGATTATAAAGTGCCATTTAACATCAATGAAGGCATTGATAGTACAATTTTAATTCTCAAACATCGCCTGAAAGCGAATGACCAACGTCCAGAAATTATAGTTGTAACTGAATACGAAAATTTACAGCCAATCGAGTGTTTTCCTGGACAATTAAATCAGGTATTTATGAATATTTTAGCTAATGCTATTGATGCTTTAGATGAGTCGAGTAGAGGTCGGAGCTTTGAGCATTTTAAGCTAAATCCACATCAAATTATAGTTAGAGCTATCATTGAAAATTATACCTTAAAAATATCAATTGCTGATAATGGCACAGGAATAAACGAAGATGTAAAAGCACGCATATTCGACCATTTATTTACTACAAAAGAAGTGGGAAAAGGCACAGGACTAGGACTAGCGATCGCACAACAAATTGTGGAAGAAATACATGGGGGTAAAATTGAAGTTAATTCTGTTTTAGGAAAAGGAACAGAATTTATAATTTATATTCCCATTACTGAGAAGCTATTTATAAAAGAAATTTAAAAGAGAACCTTCAGATAAGAAAAGCAGCGATAAGATACTGTTTGTGCAGTATACTTACACTAAAAGTGTTTAATTGCAGTAACGTTACTTGCCAAGAAGCAGTCAAGAGCGATCGCACTTCGAGAGTTTAGATATCTCTTAAAAAGTAATGAAGAACGAGTGAAGTATTTGCGGCGGGTGATATACTCTTGCTGTGAAGCGGGATTTGATTGGTAAAAAGTGATGCCGATAAAGAGCGATCGCTCTATATTCTCACAACCAAAACTTTCGATAATCCTCAACATATTGCCGCATCGTCAGTGGCGGACGACCGAGTAATTGCTCTACATCTGGTGTAATGCCACCTGCCAATCCTAAACGAGCGGTTGTATAAATTGCTGCCATTACAAAAATGAAGTCCAACGACAGCCCGCGATCGCGCATTTGCCAAATAAACTTCAGCAATGAGGGATAAGTATAGCGAATTGGTTTGCCCAAAACTTCTGTAAAAATTTCTGCTACTTCATAGTAAGTCAAGGCTTCCCTACCCGTGAGCGCATAAGCTTTTCCCAAATGCCCATCTTCAACCAAAGCACGTACCGCAACGGCAGCAAGATCGCGCACATCAATAAAACTGGTTTTACCATTACCAGATGGCAGAAGCAATTCACCACGAACTTTGATGTCTTCTCTGTGTATGGTATTAAGATTTTGCATAAAAAAGCTGGGGCGTAAAAAGGTAGCTTTAATACCTAATTGGTTGATATAGCGTTCAATTTGGGAGTGTGGCAGAAAACGGTTGTGTTCGGCTCCTAGTATTGAAACAAACACGATATGTTCAACGCCTGCAAGTTTTGCAGCATTTAGGACTGGGGCAAATTGCCTCTTCACATTGGCAAATGCAGGCGGACGTACTAAAAAAAGTTTGTTGACTCCTTCAAAAGCGCTTGCCCACGTGTCGGGGTTAATAAAATCGAACCAGACACAATGAATGTTGCTGCCTAATATTTGTTGAGCTTTGTCGGGATTTCTGAGTGCGGCACAGACATGACAATCGTGGGATAGTAGCAAGCGAATAACCTCACAGCCAACATTCCCAGTCGCACCCGTCACTAAAATTTTCAACATTCCTTGTTTGCCGATTTGGTTTAATTAAGAGGCGCATTTTATCAACCTATTTCTAACTTTAGAACATAAATTTAATATGCACGCCCTAGTAATCTCTACCTATTTTTAACAATTACGCTGCTCGTTTCACAAATTCGTCTCAATGCCACCTGATTGCATCAAGCCTTGGATAATACTGTTCTTGGACTGGTAACATAATGCGATCGCCTAAAAACCCGTTCAATTTATTTCTTCGCAGTATGAGTACGCTTGGGAATGAGAACAGGTTGAATTATTTAATAATTTATCATCACCCTTGTTGACTTATCCCTGGTCTTGTATTAAAGGAACTTGCATTCCGCGTTGCACAGCCGGACGTTGCTGCACTATCTCCACCCAGCGTTTAAGATTTGGGTAATTGTCGAGTGTTAAACCAAGAAATTCATAAATCGCTACCCACGGATAAGTTGCAACATCCGCAATAGAATAGTTACCACAGATAAATTCATAGCCCTTTTTTAATAGTTGTTGTAGGGCTTGTTTCCAGAGCCTTTCAATATTTTTGAGGTAATTTTGGGTAAATATAGGCGATCGCCTACAAAGCAATTGTGTTGTATCAGAAAATACGGCGATCTGATAAAAGTAACTTTTGCAGTATTCAACCAGCATCATAGATACTCCTTTGTCCAGAGTAGTTCTCATAAATGTGTTGATAAACTTCCTGACATTTCTGTTCGTACAGTTCAGTAGAATAACTCTGAGGTAACTTATCCAAATTATCCTTAATTGCCACTTCCACCGATGCTCTGGTTTGCTGTTTCTTCTTCCAATCCAAAACTAACTTCTCGTGTTTGAGAGTTTTCAGTAATTCTCTGGCAACTTGTTTGACTTCCTGTTCTTCTTGCTTAGTCAGTTGAATTTCTGGTTTAGTCAGTAAATCAAAAATTGCTAGTTCTTCTTCAGTGAGATTTTTGGCGATCGCTCTTTTATCTTCAACACCCAATTCCTGAGCAAAGTTAATCAAATCATTGAAGAATATCTGCACGTTACGGGAGTCAGCATTGTACTCTGCAATCATCTGCTGGAATTTATCCAGATAGTTGATGCGAGTTTTATTTAACCTCACCATTTGCTGGAGTTTTTGGGCGATCGCAGTTTTGAGTTTTTCTGTCTCTGTTCTCTGGTAGTCAGTACTTGTAAATTTATTTTTTAATGCTTCAAAGTCGATTTGACTTAAGTCGATGCGTTGAGAGTGGGATTCCTGAATAACAAACTCTCCAGCAGTGATGGACAGATCCAACAGTTCCTCCACTTGTTCTATCACTTCGGAGACATCAACTTCTGGTACTTCCGCGAGAATTTGGTCTTTGATTGTCTGCAAGTGAGCATCGATCGCGGTAAATTCATTAGCAGTAGGATCTGGGAGAATCGCTTTGTAGAGTTTGTTAACGTTACCTGCTAGAGAAAGATAAGTTTTTTTAGCATCATCATTAATAACGATCGATTCCACTGCATCTGCCCAAAACTTGGTGCGTGCAAAACCCTGTGC
This sequence comes from Nostoc sp. DedQUE05, assembly GCF_034530955.1. Lineage (NCBI taxonomy): Bacteria > Bacillati > Cyanobacteriota > Cyanophyceae > Nostocales > Nostocaceae > Nostoc > Nostoc sp. DedQUE05. Next base: position 79,014 of record NZ_JAVRCB010000026.1, read on the forward strand.
TGACTCCAAGACAGCAAAATCAATGCCTTTTTGAGTACAGAATGTTGTGGTTTGGGCGATCGCTTCTCTCAATTGTGCCACTAAAGCAGTTTTTGCTTTAACTGGAGTATCTCCTTCTTCAACACCACCACCAGATGCAGAACCATAAATAGTTAGTGCTTTCTGTAAATCGCGGAAGACACCAATGTAATCAACAATTAAACCATTGACTTTACCTGGGAAGACACGATTTGCTCTGGCGATGGTTTGCATCAGAGTATGGTTCTTCATCGGTTTGTCTAAGTAAATGGTGGAACAACTGGGAACATCAAATCCAGTCATCCACATAGCGCAGACAAATACGATCCGTAGGGGATGAGATGCATCTTTGAATTTTTCATCCAGTGCAGGAGATTCACTCACTAACCTCTGACGGTGAGGCGTAATGTCTAACGGTTCGGCTTCGCTCACCGTTAGCCCTGAGCGGAGCCGAAGGGCTAATTGTTTTTGCCTAAATGCTTCTACTTCATTTTGAGACTGAGATATGACCACTGCCATATCTGTTTCTGCCATATATTTAATAGTGACTGATAATTTTTTGCGTTCAAATTCGCTCAAATTAGATTCAGCAAGTTGATTTTTTAATTGTTGCAGGTGTTGTTGCCAGTGGTGCTGAACTTTGTTGTACATTTTGACAGCAGTAAATCTGTCAATGCTGACAATCATTGCTTTACCCTGGTATCCTCTACCTAGTAAATGGCTGACAATATCTTGAGCGATTTTTTCTAATCGGTCATCTCTGGTAATTAATTGATATTCTCTGGCACATTGTCTGGCTAATTTATCCTCTTCTTCCTCATCCATTGTTGCAGATTCAATGATTTCTGCCATATCTTCATTGAGTGCATCATTGGTGAGTTGCAATTCGGGAATGCGGTTTTCGTAGTAGAGAGGAACTGTGGCGCTATCTTCTATTGATTGGCGGAAGTTATAAATGCTGATGTAATCACCAAAGGTTTTTTTAGTTTCTTGTTCTCCTAACATTAAAGGTGTACCAGTGAAACCAATGAATGCTGCATGAGGTAAAGCATTCCTCATGTTGAGCGCGAATGTGTCATACTGACTGCGATGTGCTTCATCGGCAATGACGATAATATCTGGTCTATTTGAAATTATGGGATAGGTTCCGCCTTTTTCGGTGCGGAATTTTTGAATCATCGTGAAAATGTAGCGATGATCTTCTTGCAAAAGTTGTTTGAGGTGTTCTCCACTTTTGGCGCGGACATTTTTTTCGATTTCTGTCACAGCACCAGCATAGGCAAAGTTTTTATAGATTTGTTCGTCTAAATCTTCTCTGTCGGTAATAATGACAAATGTCCAGTTTCCATAGAGTTTACGCAGCACTTTTTGGGAGAAGAAAACCATTGAGTAACTTTTACCGCTACCTTGGGTATGCCAAAATACTCCTAATTTTCCTTGATTGGTTTTGATTTTCTCAACTGCGGTAACTGCTTGGTTAACACCTAAATATTGATGATTTTTAGCAACGATTTTTACTAAAGCGCCTTTGGCAGCGTAGAAGAAGATAAAATTTTCAACTATATCGAGTAATTTGGTAGGTTCACAAGTACCTCTAATAATTGTGTCTAGAGAAATTATCCCTTCTTCTCCTTCTGAGTTTATCTTCTTCCACTCAGCGAAATGTTCCCATTTGGCAGTTAAGCTAGCAATGCGACTTTTTATGCCATTGGAGAGGATGATAAATGCGTTGTACCAGAATAGTTGCGGAATAGTTTGCTTGTAATCTGTAAGATTATTTTTATAAGCAAGTTCCAAGCGTTGGTGATGTGCTTTGAGTTCGATGAATACTAGAGGTAAACCATTCACGAACCCGATTAAATCTGTTCTTCTGGTGTAAATCTCTCCTGTCACCCAGAATTGGGAAGCGAGAAAAAAGTTATTATTTTCTGGGTGATTCCAGTCTATGACTTTAACTGTTTCTGCTTGGTCTTCTCCCTCATCATTTTTGAAACTGACTTTTACCCCATCCTTGAGGAGTTGATAAATTTCTGCATTCGCATTGGCTAAACTCAAGGTGCTTCTGTCACGAGTTAATTCTTCAATCGCCAGTTGGATAGCTTCTGTGGGTAAGTCAGAGTTTAAGTTTTGTAAAGCTGACTGGAGTTTGGAAATTAAAACTACCTCATCCCTTGTTTGTCTACCCAGTGTGCTGTTTGTACCAAAGGTTTCATGGTAACAGTTGGCTGTTTGCCATTGTAGTTGCGAGAATAGCTCTATGGTGGAGTTTTCTAGCGCTGCTTCTGAGTCTGGGTGAGGTGGATGCATAGGTATGGAGTATCGATTTACTCCATTTTTAACTCAAAAGTTCAGCGTTGGGATGGAGGGGGTGATTTTCTTATACACAGTCGCAAAGCTTCAACCCAATCTACACAGATAGATCGCAGTGCGACAAACTTTGAAGTACTCCAAAACAACTTTTAGGTACTTCAAAACGACTTTTAGGTACCTCAAAACGACTTTTAGGTACCTCAAAACGACTTTGAAGTACCTCAAAACGACTTTTAGGTACCTCAAAACGACTTTTAGGTACCCCAAAACGACTTTTAGGTACCTCAAAACGACTTTTAGGTACCTCAAAACGACTTTGAAGTACCTCAAAACGACTTTTAGGTACCTCAAAACGACTTTTAGGTACCTCAAAACGACTTTTAGGTATCTGTTACTTACAGAACTTACGCATTGACAGGAATCTGACTATGTGTAATCAAGCCCATCTTTTGTTCAAGATGTTCCAGAATGAAGTCACGAGCCACCTGAAGAGACAAATTTCTCTGGACTTCATACCAGTTTTCAATTAACTCCTCAGTTCGCATTAATTCTAGTTGTGTGAAGGCACGCATAGCACTAAAAAAGTGAGTTTTAATTGCCTCAGATGTCCTCACCATGAATAGCTCAATTCCACACACTTGTTTGATGGCTCGATGGTAACATTCAATTCCCCAATGAATCGAATGTAATTCCTTAAACTCGACGAGATAAATTAAAAATAGTGCATCTTTTTCAGGCACATATATGACGTAATATCTGGGAATTTCGTTTTTGAAAATTCGCCGGAATACTTTCACTTGTCCAAACTTTTTCAGATGCACTATTAAACCGTTCTCTGGAATTTCTATGTTTTGAACTTGGGTATAATTTTTACCATCAACAGAACATAAGCGATTCTTGGCTATCCCAGTTAAAAACTCTAATTCCTTGTTTTTAAAGAATTTTAGGTTTTTTCGGCTTGAATACCAAGCATCAGTAGTTATTGCCTTTGGCTTCAGACCCCACTCCAAAACTTCAGTAATCATTTCTCGTAAATAATCATTTTTTGTTTGACCATCATGTTTGTTATAAATGCGATAATTTACAGGTACAGACTTACCTGATAAATCCGTGTAATACAAGGTAATTAGCTGAATTCCTTTAACTGTACGATGATGTCTTCCAGAATAAATATAACCAAGTAATTCTGTAAGTTTTGGGTTAGTATGAGGCTTGTCAATTACTGTATCATCTGCACTTAATGTGCCATCTATTAAATTGATATATGGCTTGACTTCATCAAATAAATCCCTTGGCTCATATCGCTCACGCAGCAAAAATCTGTTGACACTATCATGTGACAAATCTTCCATGATATCTGCCAAACGTGTGCAGCCTGGATATTTTGATTCTGCCAGTAGAAACAGAGTATAAGTGTTCAGATCACACTTGGCGGTCGATGGCTTGGTTGTCGCTCTGATTGCCCATATCCTCAATAGAGACAGTGTAAATTATCCGTCTTTCCAGTCCCCTGCTGACTAGCGATCGCCTATTATTTTCTGATTTCCTATATCACATTTATTATCTTTTTTGTCAATGCGTAAGTTCTGTCATTAACTCAGTAGTGTTAATTACTTTTATGTTACTTAGCATAAACATAATATAAAAGATTGTTAATCAATTGTTTTAGCTATCAAATATCAAGTTATTATTTAAATATAAAAATATTTTGAGGGCTGTATAATACACAATATTGAGCAGATTTTGCGTAAATTGAGTGTGTTTTTATGGAGAAATAAAGGATAACGAGAAATAAGGAGTTCAAGTCATTTAATCAAATGATTTAGCATCGTTTCGTCAATTTTATGGACTTGATTGTGCCGAAAAACCTATTAACTTTGTCCCCCTAAACGCTTACATCAAAAAGGAAGGCAAAAATGTTTAATACTTTGACTGGTCGTCAAATTAGAAAAACAACAAACCGTTTTGTTATTGGTACTGCGGTTATGGCTGTTACTTGTAGTGGCATTGCTTTAACTCCAACTACTGCTGATGCCGTTATCCGAACCCATTTATGTAGAGCAGACGGTTTTACAGGCAGAATTATAATCGATTACGAGACAAACTCATCAACCGGAAAAATAAGTTTCGTAAACAGAATCAACTATCAAATTGACAAGGGAAGTAATGACGGTGGTAATCGCGCAAATGTTGATTACATTGCTTCCAGACCTGGATCGGACTTAAAATACAGTACCGGAGATGCTGCTATCCAAGATAACCAGCAACATTACTTAGGTGGTCCCTACTACGTACAAGGTAATGAAGAAATTAATGCTTATTTCATTTTTGATAAAAGTCGCGCCTCTGATCCTCGTTGCTCAATAGCAATTCAATAGTACACCTTAATTGAGAATTTTAAAATCTTATACAACTAAAAATCCGACGAATTGCATAATTTCATCTTAACCAAAAATAGTTCGATTTCTCACGTTATTAGGCAGATAATTTTTAGTATGATTTGTCATAATAACGGACTTTTCTAGTTGAGACTTCAATTAGCTGGTATTCTTTTTAGCTTCTGGTGGACAATTAAATTTTATTGTTTCACTTACAGCGTTGATTTTCAATGTCGTTTGTTTTGTATAAAACTCTCCAAGTCACTATCATGACTTGGGGAGGTTTTAGCTATAACTTGGCTTTTATGATAGTTGATTTGTTCCTTTTATCATTATCAAAGTGACTTTACTATTCGTCTTCAACATCTAAAACAACGTGAGTTCGATGGATAGTAAAGCGCAAAAAGCTTGCTATGTATAAGTTTAGCTAACTGGGCATCACAAAGGCGATCGCTACAATTAATTGAGAATTGGTAAAAAAGTTACAAAAAAAAACGCCGGGCGATCGCTGGTTTTTTTACGATATCGCCTTGTTGAGGAAGAACTCGCTTAATCCATTTAGTAAATTCTTCCTCAGAGATATATCTAATTTCCGATAAATCTAATTTCCCATCTTCTGTCAGATTTTTAATTCCTAAATATATTGCTCCAGCATTAGTGGGTTTCGGAGTAGCATGTGGGCCATCATAAATACCTAAACAAACACTTTCAATTGGAACTCTGAGCCAAGAATTAAACACTGTTTTACTCATTATCTGCAAACAAAGACTCCAAATTTCGATTACCACTCACCACACGCAAAATTTCCACCCCATCATCAAGAACTTGATAAAGAATTACATATCCATCTAAAGGTAAACCACGCAATTAGGGTTTAATATGAGCATAACTACGTCCCATGCTGGGGAAGTTGGCTAAATTTTGGCACTTTTTATTAAATTCTCTAAATAACTTTTCTCCTGCTTCCAGATTTCTGGTAAGAAAGTAATCAGCAATTTCGTTTAAATCTCGACTTGCAGATGGTGCGATAATGTAATTACTCATTCCTGACCCTCACGCGCTTTTTGGAATCTGTCGAGTATTTGCATTACTACAGTTTCACCATCTAAACCTTCACCACGCTCAAGTTCTGCAATTGCAACATCAACTTTTTGCCGAGTTTCTTCTACCCATTCCTGATACTCCTTATCCTGTTTTTCCAGCAATTTCAATGCTTGACTAATCACTTCCTCAGCATTTGCATATCTACCTGTAGCAATTTGCGCTTGAATAAATTTCTCGATTTCTGCCTTAAGTGTGATATTCATAACTATTACCTCAACTAAAAGAAGGGACGCATTAACTTTGTTCTAACAGTTTCGCCACATTCTCAGCAATTCTCTCTTCTAATTCCCTCGCTTCCAGATTCAAAACTTCCAATTCCTCATTCAACTCTTCCAACTTCTCAGCAAAATCAAAATCATCCACTACTCGTTCCGCAACACCCACATAACGTCCAGGGTTTAAACTCCATCCCTGCGCGGCGATTTCTTCTAAAGTTGCTACCTTACAAAGTCCAGGTACATCAATATATTGTCCTTGCGGGAATTTCTCCGCCAGCAATGCTTGGCTACCATTGCTTGTCTCTACTGCTTCACTTCTGTACAACCTGACAATATTCGCCAAAAATTCAATTTGCTCTGTGCTAAACTCCCGATGGGCGCGGTCAATTTGACGGTAAATGTGCCTAGCATCAAGAAATAATACCTTATCTCTGCGGATAGTATCTACTTTCCCCTTATCCAAAAACCACAGGGTACAGGGTAAAGTCACAGTGTAGAAAAAATTAGAACCAACAGCAATCATCACATCCACTGCATGGGATTGGATAAGTTTCTGCCGAATCTCTAACTCTGTACCTCGCGCATCACTGGCAGAATTCGCCATCACAAATCCTGCTCTACCTGTTTCATTTAATGCACTCCAAAAAAAATGAATCCATAAGTAATTAGCATTATCTGCTTTCGGCATTCCAAACTTGCTAACACGCGGATCTCCTTTGATTTTTTCTTTGTCCACCTTATCAACATTAAAAGGTGGGTTTGCCATCATAAAGTCAAACTTGTTTACTGACTTGTGAATGTCTTCATAATAAGTATTGCTCTGGCGAATATCTCCTGCAAGTCCATGTACTGCCAAGTTCATCCTGCACAAGCGGACAGTTTCACCTACTTTTTCTTGCCCATAAATACTAATTTCTGTACTTGGGTTCTTCTTATGTTTTTCTACAAAAGATGCACTTTGAATAAACATACCACCACTACCACAAGCAGGGTCATAAATTCGTCCATGATAAGGTTCAATCACTTCGACAATTAATTTCACTACAGAAGTAGGAGTAAAAAATTCTCCTCCCTTCTGTCCCTCACTCATGGCAAATTTACCCAGGAAGTATTCATAAATCTTCCCGAAAGCATCACCTGATAAATCTGTTCCTAATTCGACTTTGTTAAAATTCTTCAGCAAGTCAAATAACAGATCGTTTTCGAGGCGATTGTAAGTTTTGGGGAGAATATCCTTTAATTCTTCATTTTCCGCTTCAATGGCACGCATGGCATCATTGATTGCCTTGCCAATATCTGCCCCTCCTGGTAAGTTCAACAGTGTAGAGAATCTGGCAGCATCAGGCAGATACATGACACCCTTTGCTTGGTAGTCTGCTTTGGTAATTCCACGTCTTCTACTACCTATATTTTTCAGTTCCTCCTCAGCATGGGTAAATTTCCAGTCAGCGTAGCGCAAGAAAATTAACCCCAGTACCGGGATGGAATACTCACTGGACTTTAGCCTAGAGTTAGCGCGTAACTCATCTGCTGCTTCCCATAGGCGTTTTTCTAAATCAGTAGTGTTAGCAGGCATAGACAGACATCAGATTACCAAATCTATCGATTATAGGCTAGTTTGTGTTTGTGACAAGGTGAACTACAAATTTGAGCAGAAAAGGATAGAGAAATACTATATGAGTTGCGATCGCTTATTCCCGGTACGATCGCTCTATAACACAAATCGAATTACCCCCCTTAATCCCCCCTTGTGAAGGGGGGAAACAAGAGAATCTCGTTCCCTCCCCTTTATAAGGCTACGGTGTACACATAAGTCGAATTACCCCCCCTTAATCCCCCCTTGTGAAGGGGGGAAACAAGAGAATCTAGTTCCCTCCCCTTTATAAGGCTACGGTGTACACACAAATCGAATTACCCCCCTTAATCCCCCCTTGTGAAGGGGGGAAACAAGAGAATCTAGTTCCCTCCCCTTTATAAGGCTACGGTGTACACACAAATCGAATTACCCCCCTTAATCCCCCCTTGTGAAGGGGGGAAACAAGAGAATTTAGTTCCCTCCCCAATACATACGGGGAGGGTTAGGGTGGGGTAAAAGGCTAGTTGCTATTTCAGACTTGTGTCTATACAGTAGGCCTCCTGCCTCAAAACCAGTGAATTTGTACCTCATGCACTTGAAATATGCTGTAGTTAATGTACGTGAGAAGAATTTACTGATTTACCAATTAGTATAAAATTGTTTTGGCAGTAGCGATCGCCCGCTCTACACTCTCCACAATATAAACATTTTCTGGCGACAATTTTTTAAAGAAAAGTTTACTTTCTTCATCATTATTCAACAAAATTACTTGCTTATTTGCTTTCAAAGCTAGAGCAATTTCTGAAGCAGTTCCTGCACCTATACCGCAAGCAATCACCAAATCGCTGCTAAGAACATTAATATTGTTTCTAGAATTACCCATGTCTGTGAAAATAGCAATATCTACCCAAGAGGACATACCATCCTGATTCTTACCTGGAAGAATACCAATAGTTAAACCATCAGCAGATTTTGCACCTTTACTTACTGCATCCATTACCCCTACATTTCTACCACCAGTGAGTAAAATCCATCCTTGTTTAGCAATAAGTTGACCTAATATATAAGCATTTTGTAAATCATTTGCTGTCGCATTTTCTCCCCTACCCATAACCCCAATAATAATTCTTCGCATAAAATTTCGGATGATACTGGTTTTCAACGACAGTTGAAAGCGGTTTCCCTGAAAGGGCGATCCCCTCTCTTGAGGGTGTCAGAGTTCATCATCTGTAACATCTGCGATTCAACACTCACCGAAGGAGCTACTTTTTCCTGAAACTGCAAGCGTCTCCAGTTCCTCTGCACTCTTTCGATCCTGTATTGCCTCACTTTAATAGTTTTTTGCCTGCTCATCCAAAAAACACCATAACCACTGTTCTCCTAACTCAGCCGAGCTAATTACTGAATGTCCAGTTTCTTCATAATGCCGTCGGGCATGTTGATGAAGAGAAGAATCACAGCACAGCATCTTACCGCAACTTTGACAAATACGGAGATGTACCCAGCGACTATTTATTTTGATACACTCTTCACAACGAAATACTGGGTAGTTTGCTTTAGAAATCAGAGTCTCCGCAGTCAGATTATCTAAATGTTCGCAGCTCATAGGAGTTTGAATGAGAGGTTAATCAGAGTATATATTAGTGCAGCGAAACACAGCTAATTTTGTCAGTTAAGTAATAAACCTGACAACCTTTGATATCACCAGCCAAAATTCGGTCATGCGCTTTGTAGTCGCAGTACGTACTCAGTCGCTTCGAGTATATTAACAAAAATTAGTATTGTACAAATGGTCGAAAAAAGAAAAAATTTGTCAGAGTAGAAGCAAGGCTTTTGATATTTACTTGTGTGTAAATTAAATGACTCAAATATTTAAAGAAACGACCAAGAAAGACAATTATACCCGTGTTGCTCAACTTACAGATGTTCAGGCAGCAGGCAGTTTGGTAATCCGCAAAGAAAAGCATACTATTGTCTTGTTTTACTCAGACAATAAAGTTTATGCAATTGATAACCGTTGTCCCCACATGGGTTTTCCCCTACACGGTAGCACTTGCAAAGATGGTATTGTTACCTGCCCTTGGCATTATGCCCGCTTTGATATAGCTAGTGGTGGAACCTTTGACTCTTGGGCAGATGATGTGCCGGCGTTTCCTGTAGAAATCCGTGATGGTGAAGTTTGGGTGAATTTAGCACCGCCAGTTAATTTTCATGCCCACCACCGCCAACGCCTTGAAGATGGTTTAGAGCAGAGTATTTCCTTGGTGATTGCCAAATCAACGATCGCACTGTTAGATATAGGAGTAAATCCGGCTGAACCATTTCAAATCGGGCTACAATTTGGCACTCGTTACAACAAAACAGGTTGGAGTACAGGTTTAACTATCCATACCTGCACGATCAATCTCTTACCTTATCTCGATGAAGAAGACAAACCCCGTGCTTTATTTCACGGACTTTCGGCAGTCGCTAATGATAGTGCAGGCGCGCCGCCTCTGTTTGTCGTTCAGCCGTTGCCCAACTCTACAGTTGATTTTCCGACTCTTAAAAGCTGGTTTTGTCAGTTTATTGAGGTACGGGATGCTGAAGCCGCACAAAGATGTCTGGTATCTGCGATTCGCTCAGGGGCTAATTTAGAGCAAGTTGCGGATATGCTGTTTTCATCGGCTACAGATCATCGTTATCTCGACATTGGGCATACCCTTGATTTTATTAACAAAGCACTGGAAGCACTTGATATTGTTGGTTGGCAAGCAGCAGAATCTGTTCTACCTAGCTTAGTTTCGGGTTTAGCTAGTGCATCCCGGATGGAAGAATCTAATTCCTGGCGCTACCCTGTAGATTTGGTAGCAATATTAGAGTCGGCTTTTGAGCAATTACCCAATGTTTTAAATGCGGGAAAATCTCAACGAGGAACTTGGGCAAACTCGGAGCAATTAATACCAATCTTATTAGGTGAAGACCCACAAGCGATCGCCGACTCGCTACTGAATGCCCTACAAGCTGGATGTACAGAAGAACAATTAGCAAGTGTAGTTACTTATACGGCGGCATTGCGTGTAGCTCGTTTTAATACTAACAATGACTTTGGAGATTGGAATTCCGCACATCATCCATTCACTTTTGCAAACGCTGTGCATCAAGGCTTACGACGAGTGCCAACAGTAGAACTACTCAGAGGGGTGTTTGATGCGGCGATGAGTGTTTATTTGAATCGTTTTTTGAATGTACCACCAGCACGACTTCCAGAACCCAAAGACTCCGTTCCAAATCCCGAAGAATTGCTCCAGCAGCTACCTGATTTATTAAATCGTCAACAGCAAGTTAACCAGACAGGTCAATTAGTGGCTAATTATTTATATAGTGGTGGCAAGCCTGAAAGACTGATGGCAATGCTAGGAAAAATGATGCTCAGAGAAAACCGTGATTTTCATGTTATTCAAGAAATAGAAGCCGCTTTTCGTCAGTATTCCCTATTAGGTGACACTCCTGCTGGGGTTCATGTATTAGTTGCTGCTGCTCGGTATCTAGCAGCCCATTCTCCCACAATGCGATCGCAAGCACAAACCTATCAAATCGCTTATCGTTTACATAAAGGCGATCGTTTATTTGAGGAATGATGAGTAGAAAATATCGAAAACCATTGATTGGAATTACAACTTACGGTCGCCTTGCAGCATTACCATTTTCTCTGCCAAGCGAATATATAGATGCAGTCCGTAAAGCAGGTGGCATTCCCATATTATTACCACCAGGAGAAATTGAACTTGGAATACTTTTAGATTCTTTGGATGGTTTAATCATCTCTGGTGGTGGAGATATTCACCCTGCTTGCTACAATGGTTTTGCTCATCCGACTATTTATTCTGTCGATCGCGAACGTGATGCTTTTGAATTGCAGCTTGGCAAGTTAGCTCTTGAACGTCATTTGCCGATATTAGGTATTTGTCGGGGTTTACAAATTCTCATCGTTGCCAGTGGAGGTACTCTAATTCCTCACATTCCAGATGTTTACGGTACATCTGCATTACATCGTCTAGAGCCTGAACCTGGACGACGTTTACATACAGAACATCTCGTCACGATAGATGGAGAGAGCCTTTTAGCTGAGTGTTTACAGAATTTTCGCATATCTGTAGTTTCTTGGCATCATCAAGCAGTAGATAAAGTACCGCCTGGTTGGCGGGTTGTTGCTCATGCCTGGGATGATGGAGTTATTGAAGCTGTGGAGCACGAACATCATCCTTGGGCAATCGGTGTACAATGGCATCCTGAGCTTTCAATTCTCGATCCCAGTAATCAAAAACTTTTTCTAGCTCTCGTTCAGGCTGCACATATAAGACAGGAATGCCACTAAGATATTCAAAACCAATACCTTTTCCCTTTCCCCTTTCCCCTTTAACCGAACCGTATTGAGTGTTGTTCTTCTTCGGTTCATACTTTCAAGTAATATCATGTCCGCCAAATTACCCATAATAAAAGAACCGCACCCCCAACCCCTCCCCGCTTTTCGGGAGGGGAGACAAAGCACAGCTTTGGCGGGGTGGGGTTCTTCGGGTTTAATAAGCAATCAAGCGCACATGATATAACACCGCCAAGAATTAAATCTCTACTGGCTCCTGATCGAATTTTCGCATCAATTCTACAAGAGCATTTCGGTCTTGAGTCTGTCCTTCCTTGAGCAGTTCGGCTAACCCTTCAAAATACTTTTCGCGTTCTCCTGCTGGACAAAACATGATTAATAGTTTTGCAGGCTGAGTTCCTCGATTAGCGAATGTATGAGGCGTATTACGTGGAACTAATACAAATGCCCCTGGTTGTCCCTGCACTATCTGATTTCCAACTTGAATTTCTACTTCTCCTTCTAATACATAAAACATTTCTTCCATTTGTCGATGAATATGCAGTACCGGGGCAGTTCCACCTGGTTGTATTAAGTTTTCAAACAATCCCAAGTGACCATGAGTATCAGCACCAACTACTTTAAATGTTATTTCGCTATTACCAGTAGTTAGATGATTACCTTCTCCTGGCATTAACACAATTTCTTTAACTGGTAAACTCATCAATACTCCTACTTATAAAAAGGTTATTTTTAAATCTCTAATTTAGAGGCTTAAGCGTTTCTTCAATCAATCACTACTAGATTATATTTGTATTTTGTTAGAAATTCTAAACTCAAACATCCCTCAATAGATAAGTTTTTTACAATACAATCGTAGTCTCGCCATACGTGTCAACTTAAGCTAGAAATGGCTTCACTGTTGGCTTCATCACCCGCCTAGAACTAAAGTTCCAGGCTAACAGCTCAAGTCATCTAAAGATGACTAAAGATTTTCCGGGATATTTAGTCATCTTTTAGATGACTTTTGCTATGAGCAAGGAACTGAAGTTCCTTGCGGGACATCGGTTTTACGTTAAGTTGACACCAATGGCGTCTCGCCCGCCCAATATATGCAAGTTAAATGTGGAACAGCTTATTTGCCAAAACTAGAACTGTTCCTCCATCATAAGAAAAGTATGACAGTGCTTTTAACCCAATAAGGGCTTTTGATAAACTAAAAGCACCGCCATACATTTTGCTGAGGATCTTGTTATATTTGAAATTATTTAATGCGCTCAAAAAAACCAAAACTTCTTACTTTATATAAATCGGATTAAAACCGAATAACTCCGTAATAAGCACTTGCAGCAACTAGAACAATTGTTAATACTCCCAAAGTTATGCTAAGTACAAATTGGATAGAGGTTTTTTGATTTAGAGCTTCTTTGCTTCCACCTTCAAGTGTTGTCCGTTCGGTGTTGTTAGAATTGTTTATGTTGTCAGTTTTCATGGTTTTATCCTGTTTGATTATTTATTACAATTTTGCCTTGAATCCGAAAAATTACATCTAACTTTAGGATTAATAAAAAAGGTAGAAATAACTAGATGTAATTGAACCTAATACCAATTCAAAATTAAAAATTCATGCATTAAGAAAGTCAGACAGAACAAAGGTATGTCCGTATGTATCTGTCGCATTCTTTTTTCAAATTGGTATAACTTTCATGGGCCTGATTTCAAATCGGCATCTCAAGCATCTCGCAAATTCCTTCTCACATCTGTTTTTCTTCGAGCCAATAGATCGTACCTAAGAGGATGTTTGAAATGTTTGAAAAAAACGCTAATTTGCCCCACCATTTGAAGCCTGCGGAGAATTATAAACGCCCCAATATTCAATACCCCGATCGCGTAATATGGGTTCAACGCGATGAATTTCTTCTTCTGAGCCTTCTAGTATGAGCAAATAATAACTCTGTTGGAGGCGATCGCTATAAACTCTGGCTCTTTCTTCAGGAATACCTAAATCGCCTAATGCCTTCAGTAAATTCTGATTTGCTGCGGCTCCCACAGCAACACCTGCCACGCTACTGACTAGTGCTACACCTACGGAACCTGCTGCGAGTACTGCTCCTAAACCGGGAAGTGCCAAACTACTCAAACCAACTAACACGCTACCCCAAGTAGCTGCTGTCAGTGTGTCTCCTACGGCTCCAGTTGTATCGACATCTCGATCGCCAATGCGATCGCTTATCTGCGCCTCACCTAAGTTTTCACCTTGCTCTACATCTTTAGCAATAACAGAAAGTTGTTCCATAGGAAAATTTGCAGTTTTCAATTCATTAATTGCCTGCTCTATTCCTTGAGAATTTGCAAATACTCCTAATGCATGTATTGTGTTTTTAGTTATCATATTTTTCTCCTTTAGATTATTGTATTCGTGCGTCCATATATAACCTCGGTATTAGACTCTAATTCACGAGTAGGTTTATTACAACGCTCCTAAATTGTTATTTCTTGAATTCTTTCCCCAAGGGGGGATAATTCATCAGTGAAGAATTAGCGAACCAAGTGGAGTACGTCACGCACTAAGCTATAACCAGCTAAATCCCAAAGTACGTAAGAAATAAAGCCAATCATCGCTAAACGCCCATTCCACAACTCTTGTTGCGGATTCCATCCAAAAATCCAAGCATTGCGATCGACACCGTTATAGGCTTTAGCTTCAGTAGATAATTCAACCACTTTGTTAGTTTCAGTTGCCATTGCAAATATTCTTTAATAACTTTCCTACATCCACATATTAGTTACTATTACGGTTTCAGTTCTCTGTCTATTGGGGAATCTGAAAGCGTCACGGGAAGTATCTCAGGGCATTGTCTAGACTTTTGATAGTTTTGACTAAAAAGCATTAGTAACTTGCACCAAAAAGCTTACCAAACTTCATCTGTAGCCGTTTCACTATTTCAGAATCAACTTTCAAATGACGCAATCTCCTAATGCTATTTACTTTTTTTATCAACAGTCTCTTAGTCTGATTCACTCCTTAAGACAGATGTAAGAGCAGATTTGATTGAACCTCCGGCTTCCTTGATTTTCTGGGCGATGGGTTGCTCATTATGCAAAAACACACGCGCACAATTGCGTCCCGGCAAACCAGAAATTGAACCACCCGGATGAGTTCCAGCACCAGTAAGATACAAGTTATCAATTGGTGTTTTATAGTTAGCTAATTCCGGCAACGGACGGAAGCAAAGCATCTGCTCTAAAGTCATATCGATGTGGTAATAATTACCTTTGTAAGTCCCTAACCGTTCTCCCAACTCAGCCGGACTTTCTACATGACGGGCGATGATTGAATGTTGCAGATTGGGCGAATACTGCGCGAGTTTATTAATCACTTTGTCTGCAACTTTGTTTTTCAGTTCATCTGTCCAACCCGTACCTTTTAAACCTGTACCGTCTGCACCAGCAATTTGATAAGGTGCAAAAAACTCTATCCATAATGTATGCTTGCCTTCTGGTGCCATTGATGGATCGAGTCCGGTAGGCATTACCACATACATCGATGGGTCTTCATCAGGAATTTTACCCAGAGTAATCAGACTATGAGCTTGTTCCACATGATTTACGGAATCAGCAATCAGAATAGAACCCATCAGATAGTTATCTTGATGATTGTGGTGGACAAAGCGCAACGGTTCAGATAAAGCACAATCAATTTTGAGGATGGTTTCATTGTTGTTGACGATGCGGCGGTCTAACCTTTCGCGCAAGTTGTTATCGGCATTATCGACATCGCTACTATCCATTAGTTGCAAGAATAGGCGCTTGGCATCAATACTTGAAATTACACCTTTATTCGCACGATATTCTTTGCCACCAGCAACCCGCACACCAACTGCTTTACCATTATCTACCAATACTTTTTCTACCTTTTGGTCGGTGAGAATCGTACCACCTTCACTTTTTACCATTTTCACCAAAGCTTCCACAAGTCCACCACTACCACCACGCGGTCTTGCCATACCGGGATTATGACGTAACATCATCATCATCGCCCCAAAGGACATAGCTTTTTGTGAGGGAGGGGAACTTAGTTCGGCTGAGAGTCTAGCCAGAGGTGCTTTGACAAACTCAGAATCGAAGTACTCGTTAATATTATCTGTGGCACTGCTGAGTAAGGTACGCAGTAAATCAAGGGTTGTGTTAGAGCCACCTAGAAGGGAAAATAAGTCTTGCAGACTATTGAGATTGTAATTACCAGCAATATCAACAATTGATTTGGGTGGTGCATTGAACAAAGGAGCAATCCCTGTGATAAAGCGCTGCCAAAAATCGGCATATTCAGCGTATTTTTGGGCATCACGCTGACTGTAACGGGCAATTTCCGCACAAGTCTTTTCCACGGATTTGTGAGCTAAGAAGTACTTCCCATCTGGATGAGGGCAAAAGGCAACTGGATCGCAGCTAAGATATTCCAAGCCGTACTTATGCAGTTCCAACTCTTGGATGACTGGCCCTAAGAAAATAAACAGATGGTTAATGGCGCAAGGACTAAATTTAAAACCAGGTGCTTCATCAGGCATAAGTTCTTCAGTTGTAGAACCGCCGCCGGGGAGCGATCGCCCTTCTAATAACAGAACGCTGTAACCAGCTTTTAGTAAGTAGCCAGCACAAACTAAGCCATTATGACCAGCGCCAATAATTACAACGTCATACGATTCCATGAGTGCAATGGGGGGATTAAAGTATATTCCCTGATATTAGAAAGTGCTGAAGATATCTAAATCTTTCGTGGGTTATAGAATATTTATATATCTAGTAGTAGTATTTTTATCACCAAGAAGTAAATTTATTTTTAACCCACTTTATTGTACGCAACCAAGAAACACTATAAATAAATCCAGAGTTCATATTATTTATAGCTAGTATCAGTTTTTACCTATATTCTTGTAGTCATTTCTTCTAGTTCTTTAAGGTGCTGTGCGTTCACAAGCCATTTCTCTTCATAGTTAGATTTATCTGTACCATATTGACTTTGTTGCTCTTTTAGTATTGCAATTTCATGATTAATTATTGGTAACGCTTTCCCTTGGGTAATTACTTTTTTTAGCAACTCAAACCGTGATGTTTCATTAATTTGACGCAAGAGTTGAGAGATACAACGACTAATAATAACTTCATTGCTAAAAGCAAGAATGCTATGAGATTCATCATCTTGAGATAATAATTGCTCGCTGACATCAAACAAAGCTTCTACAACTGAAGGGATGTAATTTACAGGAATTTCTTCAGTGGAATTTTCTAGCTGTTCTATAAACACCCTGGCTTGCGTTGTGCCGTTTGGAAGCTTTTGTTTAGTAAGTTCTATCAAAGAATTTCTAAACTTCTCTCTATTTTCAACCAAACCAAGGATAATTTTTATCTGAATATTAGACAATTCACTTGCTGATAACGACAGACGAAAGTAAATAGGAAATATTTCTAAACTACACACACGTAGCTGTTCGCGCCATTCCAATTGCTTTTCATCTAGAGAAGTATTACCCAAAATGAATTTTAATTTAGGGAAAAGGTGCATTAGCAGGTTTTTAATAGGCTGCTTGTCTTCATCTCGCAGTTGAGCAATCCAAGTATTCAGAAGATTCTTGAGTTCGTCTATTGAAAGGTTTATCTCTCCTACAAAAATATGAGGATTTTGATGGATTATACTATAAACTTTTGGACAAAAGACTCGCAAAGACTCAATGGCAAGGAAATCAACAGGATTTACTTCATCTTTTACTGCTGGATACGTCACCGTTAAAGTATTAATAAAACGAGTAATATCGCGGATGTTAGTAATAAAGTGTTCTATTCCTTGAAAGTAAATATCACCCCAGCGACTTTGGTTTATTTGTTGTTTTGGAGTTTCCGCAAATATATTATCGAGCTTTTCAAAAAGCAGCCTGCGGAGTGAGTTTTTATCAGCAATAGGTAACTCAAAACTAACTTGAATAATTTTTTCTAAGTATGTTTCTTCAGATATTTCTTTAGTATCTGCAATTTTTCTCATGACAATTTCTTTATCAAAAACCAGAAGATAGACAAGATTAGTAAAATTTCGCATTGCTTTAAAAATACGAAATAACTGCTTGATATCTTCCGCAGCCAACCGATCGATATCATCAATTGTTACAACTATTCGCCTCTGCTGCTGTACTAGCGTGTCTTCTACTTCTTCTTTTAATTCGCCAGCTTCCTTGTCCCTATCGTCCAATAATGCTGCTAATGCCTTGCCAGTTTGAGCATAAGGTAGAGGAATATCTGAAATAATGGCGGCAAAATCAGCTACTCTCTCCCTCAAACCTTTTGGCACAGATGACTCTTTGCTTAAAACGTTTTTTAATTGGTCAAAAAAGCGCCTTGTAATATTTTCGTGTCCAGAGAATAACCAGGGATTAAAAGGAATGATGATTGGTTTCTCCTCCTCTGGCTTTTGCTGAAGATAGTGAACTACAAAGTTTAATAATGTAGATTTGCCAGAGTTCCAAGAACCGTAAACTGCAATAATGAAACCTTCAGGAAAGCTCATTTTACAAATGCTGTCTGCTAGATGCTTGGCAAAGTTCGCATTTCCTAGCAGGTCTTTTTCAGGATCGACTAAGGAGCTATCTGCCGATATATCGTTAATTTCTGTCTGTGCCATAAAAGAGTTTTTGATTCATGTTGCGATCGCCTCTATCGGGGCGTAGCTCATCGTGACACATTCAGTAGCATGAGCAATGATACCTTAGGATAGAAATTTTCAGTGAAATAATTTCCTCAAGACTTATGCAATTGGTTTTAGATTACTTATTTGGCATCACTGAAATTAAAAGGTTAAATAGACAAACAGCATATATGGTAAATTTTATCTCCACATTATCTAAAAAGAGTACTTAAATAATTTGAATTTAACCCCAATCATAACTATTGGCTAGATAAATCAGCATTCTTTATGTCTATGTGTACTCGTAGAAGCTAAATTTTTATATCTTTCTGTAAAGGTATTAATCCTCAAGAATGATTTTGAAAATATCCTATTATTTTGTGAGGACAAAATAATAATTAACTGCTAAATTTATTACACTAAAGCTTATATAGCAATCAGAATTGAAACGTGAGAAAACACTGAGATTAAAAGTGGGTGTTTTAAAGCCTTTCAGCGATTTTCTCTCTCACGAATGATTTAGGATTGCTATAGGAAAATCGTATTAACTTTAGGCCAAAGAATTTACTTGTGAGATAGAAGCCTAACCACAGTTATATAGCAAAGTGCTGTTAGCGTCAGCGGGGCGTTTAGCCCGTGGTGAGTAAAAACCCAGTCAATTTAAGGCTTTGAGCAATTAACACTGTCCTAACCTATATGACTACGGCTATATGTTAGTTATTTCTGTTCAAGCAGTTTATAGTCAACACTTACTATAGACTAGTTCTTCAGGATAAGTAAGCAATTGCAATGCTTTAGAACTTATTGATTAAATCTTATATAAATTTTACTAATTGTGGGTAATAGTAGCTATAACAATTTAATTCTTTAAATATTGACTAAATAATATGGTTCAGCCCCAAGAAGATGACATTTCAATAGAAGCTAGTTCTCTTCCCCCTGTCCCCATTCAAGAAATCTCAGAGGATAGGGCATTAACAGAGACGGTACTTTTCCCAACTCCAAAACTGTTTCTAAAAATCCCTAAGCCAAAAATTCGCCAAAGTCTCAAGGCATTAACTTTTGAAAGTGTCTTTGCTGCGGTTCTTTATAGTATCATCGGCGGCGCGTTGCTCAGTAATTTCTTGCTAGAGTTAGGCGCTGGGGCAGCCGAAATTGGTCTACTCGCGGCTATCCCTCAGATGGTGAATCTACTCCAACCACTGGGAGCGTATTTGATAAATCGAAGTACCAGCTTCCGTTGGTATTTCATGTGTATTTTCATCCCGTCGCGGCTGCTATGGTTGATTCTTCTGCCAGCGATTTGGTTGGTTAGTTCATCTCGTATTACTGGATACCAAGTAGTACAGTTGACATTGGCAATTCTCTTAGTAGCTAATATCATCGAAGCTTTTGGTCGTGCGCCTTGGCTTGGGTGGTCAGCTGTGTTAGTACCTCAACGGTTGCGGGGGCGATATTTCGGCTTTCGCAACAGTATTCTCGGCTTGACTAACCTTGTTGGTGTGCCTCTGCTAGGTTTAGCGGTATCAGCTTGGCCTGGTGGAACCCTTCAAGGTTATGGTGCAGTCTTGATTCTAGGAATCATTTTAGGGCTAATCAGTGTGGGCTGCCAGTTGTGGATGACTGATATAAACCCGCAGCTTTTAAAAGTTGGAGATTCAGACACATCACACCCACAACCCCAAGGAATAGATTTGAGCTTGTTTAAAGATGCTAATTTTTTGAAGTTTGTGCTTTACCTGAGCATCTGGTGCTTTGCTGTTAACATCAGCAATCCTTTCTTTAACCTCTATATGCTGGATAATCTGGATATAGATATTAGTATAGTAACGATTTATCACGGCTTAGGAACTGGCGCAAATATGCTAATGCTGCTTTTGTGGGGCAAACTAGCCGACCGAATTGGGAATCGTCCACTACTACTATTAGTGGGAATCTTAGTGGCGGTGACACCTCTGCTGTGGCTTTTGGTTGGAAGCGATCGCATTTCTTTTTGGATCTGGCTACCCTTGTTACACATACTAGCTGGCGCAACGTGGGCAGCAATTGATTTGTGTACCAACAATTTGATGATGGGAATAGCACCGTTGGGTCATCAGTCGAGTTATTTTGCGATCGCAGCTGCAATTGCTGGTATCACTGGAGCAATGGGTATTACTGTCGGTAGCTTTTTAGCAACTCTGCCCGGTATTGCGGGTTTGCTGGGGTTATTTGTTCTCTCAAGCTTACTACGCATGGCTGCACTTGTACCCTTAGTTTTTGTTCAGGAGCAACGCTCTATACCACTAGGCCAGCTAATGCGATTCTTATTCCCAATGAAGCAGTCAACCGATCTGATAGAAGTGGAATAATAAGTTTTCAATTATGTATTTCAACAACATCCCAGCAAACTATAGAGTCGTTGAGCATCACGAATAGCGTTTCCATCGGGGTCGTTGTTGAAATACATGTAAACGTCAATCTCCTGCATTAGAAATAAATGGATACGTTCAACCCATGTAGATAATTCTTCATCGGTATAACCTACGTTCCATTGCCCACTGTGCATACGGATATAAGTCCAAGGGGCAGTCAAACAGATATCAAGAGGAACTGTTGGGCTGACAGGTAGACAAAGAGCTACACCTGCACTTTCTAGTAGTTGATAAATTTGTGGAATCAGCCAACTTGAATGACGAAATTCAACTGTAAATCTTTGTTGAGGGTAGATTTGCAGTAATTCTAAAAAGGGCTGAAGACGTTCAATATTAATCTGCCAAGTATGAGGAAATTGAAATAAAATAGGGCCGAGCTTTTCTTGCAATCCAGATGCGCGTTCCATTAGGCGAGATAGCGGCTCTATCGGGTCTTTTAATTTCTTCATGTGGGTGAGATAGCGGCTACCTTTAACAGCAAAAATAAAATTAGATGGTGTTTGCTTGCACCAAGTTTCAAAGACAGACCGTTCTGGCAAACGATAAAAGGAAAAGTTAATTTCTACAGTGGAAAAATGTTGAGCATAAAATGATAATTGCCGATCGCTAGGCAAATGTGGTGGATAGAAAATATCCATCCAATGCTTATAAACCCAACCACTAGTACCAATTTGTAGCTTACTCATTCAGTTATATTATTCTTTTGATGTTATGCAATGTAAAATTAATTAAATTTGTTCGTAATAAGCGGCTACAGCCCTATTTTAAGGGCTACAGCCGCTTACTATAAAAATTTGATGATCCTTAAAATAATTTTCAAGTTAGTAGTTGATGGCTGAATTTTTGGAGTTGAAGTTGAACCCAATCACCACCTTTACTTATACATTGATGGCATATATCTCCATAACCTTCGCCTTGGTCATTGCATACAATTAACCTGGCTCGATCTGTCTGAGAACTTTGCTGGCAAATTAAACATATTTTACTAGTTTTACCTGTATTACATTCTATTTGGAATTTCATGTCTATTCTCCTAATTAAATATATTTAAATAAAGTGTAAATTATGTATTTTGTATTTTTTGAATACTTTTTTCTATAAAAAAGTATTCAAAAATAAATTTTATGCTTTATTAGTTTGTTTTAACTGTGTGACCAATGTAGCGACTAGAAGTATCATTATTGATTTTTATCTCAAATAATTCTGCTTTTTAACCTTTAATTTGATTATTTAAACCCTGAAACAGGATATTTTGAAATATTTTATAGCCGTAGTCACACAAATTAGGACATTTGGAAAGAGTGAATGCTAGAGTTAGCAATAGTTTTACCTCCTGCCCTCTGCCTCCTGCTATAAAGCTACTCCCAAATTTCTACGATAAATGAAAATTGATAATGCCAGATATCAACAGAGGCGGTGTTTAAGGGAGCCATTGTAATCCCTTATCCTGTAATTTCTGCTCGATATGCTGCATTTCCTGGATAGTTTCTCCAGTCACGATCGCATAAATATCTGTGTAGATTTTTCCGTATTTGATTTTCTCTAAAGCCGACAGAATAATTAAATCCTTGCGATCTAGTTCTGGTTTTAAAGTGGCTAAAATTGAATCCAACGCTCCTTCCATGCGGTAGTCACTGGAATATTTAGCTACTCCCTTTCCTAGCTTCAGTAGGGTATTACGCTGCAAGCACAACGGAGTCGAGCCATTGACTCGGAAATTGGCATCGATCGCATAAAATTGTCCGTCTCGATCTTCCAGCACATCAAAGCCAATCACGCCGAAATAACCCTGTTTGTGAGCATACTGACCAACGTTAGCAATCATCTCAAAGAACTTGCTCATGTCAGTGTTGCGGTAGTCAATCAGTCCACCTAAATAGTTACCTTCTGGAGTGACGAGTTGGCCGGTAGTGCCAATAAGGGTTATCTCTCCTAGCTTGTTGACATAGAATTGTACGCAGTAATTTTGCACCTCATTCTTGACGAACTCCGAGACAATAATCGTATTGAGCAACTTAATATCAAGATACTTCCTAATTTCTTCAAGGCAGTAGTTCAAATCGCTGGGACTTTTGATGATATAAGTGCCTTCTCCTGAGAGTCCGTGGGATGTTTTAATTAAGTAGGGATATTGTGGTAACTGAATGTCTTCAATATTTACTTGGTGCAGATTGTAGCTTTCGTATTTTGGACATTGCACCCCCAATTCGGCTAGGGTTACTTTGCTGAGTAAGCGGTAATGAGTGTCTGGATCAACAGCGTGTTTTTCAGGTTTGAGGCGATCGAAGGGAAATAGACTAATGAGTTTGTCAAAGCGTTCGCTGTGGCTAAGATCGTCCAGATAAGTCGAGCAATCCATCATTTCAATATTGGACTGGCTGAAGCCGAAATGCTCTTGCCAGTATTCAAGCAGCGACTTTGGCGGCGGAATAATCACAATTCCAGGAATGCGATCGCCTAATACAGCCAGATTTTTCCACGGTTCCTTCTGACAAATCTTGTCGAAGGAGGTTTTGGTGGCTTCACTACTGCCATCTTGAATAAAATATTTTTTTCGGTTAGGATAAGCAGCCCAACTGGCAGTTGCAGGGTAATTTAAAATAAACCCATAAGATGCATCTGTGATATCAAGAGCAAACAAGTCAGAAAGAGAATTCCCTTGAAAGTATTGAAAGTTATATTTTGAATTCATTTAGTCCTCCGAGAAACCGCATCCCCCTTGGGGATACGGTTGTTTATAGAAAACGATTCTCCTGCATTTCCAAATAATACCAACTTTAAAAAATAAAGCTGTATATTTAAACTTGAAAACTCAGATGTAATTTGGCTTCATTAATTACGCATTACCTGAGCGTAGCCCATTCCGAATTGGTATGAGTTATTTCTTAGTAAAGGCAGCCACCTTATCTTGTCCTGCGGTCATATAAGCACAAGCCATGTGTGATGAGTTATACGCCCAGCCAACGCGTCCTTGACGGTCTATGAGGATGCACCCAGCTTCACCTTTAACCTTAGAAACCAAAGCGTCTATTGCCATTTGTGCGGCTTCATCTGGATGGCGATCGCCACTCAAAAAATCGATCGCAGTTTTAGCCAAAACCACCGGGATAATCGACTCGCCATCACCTGTTGTTGAGCAACCGCCGATTTTATTATCAGCATACAAGCCACAACCAACAAGTGCAGTATCACCGACGCGACCTTGTTGCTGCTTGGTAGTGCCGCCAGTTGAAGTGCCAGCAGCTAGGATGCCGCCAGCATCCAAAGCTACACAACCTACGGTGTTGGGGCGATCGATTACTTCTTGATCTTCCTTCCACTGCTCCAACTGTTCCTCAGCTATTAAGTCTTCTTTTTTGCACATTTCAGCCCCGGAATCTATGGCGAAGCGTTCTGCACCCCGCGCTACTAGTAGTCTGGGTTTATCATCCATAATGTTCCGTGCAACCGAAATTGGATGACGGATGCCCTGAGCTGCTGCAACTGCTCCCCAACTTAATGAGCCTTCCATAATCGCCGCGTCTAATTCCACCTCTCCATCACTATTGAGAGTTGCACCGAGGCTAGCGTTAAATGTCCGATCGGATTCCAGAACTCGAATCGCTGCTTCTACAGCTTCTGCGGCCGTACCTCCACTGATTAGCACTGCCCAACCAGCCTCTACTGCTGCTGTACAGCCTGCATTGTTGGCTGCAACTTTATCGTCCGTGATGGTTTTTGCTCCACCGTGAACAATGATAGTCGGTGTCATATAATTCCTTCTTGTTTAGTATGAATTTTGTGGAACTGCAATCGCCTTTACAGGTTCGTCAATTAGTTGTAGCGATCGCATTTTTAAAGTCTCTAAACCCAAGTGCTGGGTTGCTGATATAAACACAGCTTCGGGATAATCTTGTTGAACCCTAGCCCAGGTTTCGCTATCTACTTTGTCAACCTTGTTAAAAGCAACCAAACTTTTTTCTGGAATCTCAGGCATTTCTTCGAGTATTTCTAGGACACTCGCAATATGACTTTCCCAAGCTGGATGGGATAAATCCACGACATGAATCATCGCATCAGCCTCAACAACTTCCTCCAATGTGGCGCGAAACGCATCCATCAGTGGTGGTGGGAGTTCGTGAATAAACCCTACAGTATCTGTGAGCAAAATTGAGCGGCGTTCTTGTGTTTCTGGTTTTGTAATTACCACCTTGCGGGTTGTTGGGTCGAGGGTAGCAAATAGTTGGTCTGCGGTGAAAACCTCCGCATTGGTTAACACATTCAGCAAAGTAGATTTACCAGCATTGGTATAGCCAACTAATGCCAGAACCGGAATTTCTTGCTGTTGTCGTTGTTGTCTAATTCGGGCGCGATGTGCTTGTAATTGATTTACTTCTTCCTGTAGTTGAGCAATTCGTCGTTGAATTGTTCGCCGTTCCGTCTCTAGTTTTGTTTCACCAGGGCCTCGCGTACCAATTCCCGCACCTAATCGAGACATTTCCTGACCGCGACCGCGCAACCGAGGTAACATATATTCGAGTTGCGCCAGTTCTACTTGTAATTTACCCTCTTGAGTGCGAGCGCGTTGAGCAAAAATATCCAGAATTACTTCTGTGCGGTCTACAACTCGGATGCCAATCTCTTGTTCTAAATTACGGGCTTGAGATGCAGAAATATCTCGGTCAAAAACGATTAGATTAGCTCTTAGTTTGTGAGCTAAAAGGGTGATTTCTTCAATTTTTCCCTTACCGACCACTGTTTGGGGATGGGCGCGCTCGCGCTTTTGCCGCATTGTATCAAGTACAATTCCTCCAGCACTTTCAACCAAACGCACTAGTTCTGCAAGTCCATCTTCAAATCGTTGAACTGAGACATCTTCTGTCTGCACTCCTACCAGCAGCACCCTGTCTTGGTCGGAAACAATTTCTTGAGATAAGAATATTCCATCTCCGGCGTCAACAATTTCTCTCTCCCATTCTTCAATTAATTCATCAAATTCCTGTTCGGTTACATCGTCCAAACTTAAAGGAGGTGAAATTACCCAAGGACTTTCTGAGTCAGGGAAAAGGTAAGCTAAAAAAGCTTCTTTTACTTTGCCATCAATTGCAGTTAACATGACAAGAGCATCTAAGCGCTGACGTATCATTGCAACCAACGCGGCTTCATCAAGTGAATTTGATTTAAGTTGAGTAGCAACACAACGGATTCCGCTCAAACGTTCTGCACTGCGGCGGGGTAATTCTTCAGGTGGAATTTGAGTTTGACTGGGTGTTCCGACAGCAATTCGGATAACTTGCCCACGCCGGTTGATATAACAACAAATCGGGTGATGAATTTGTTGACTAATTGTAGCTAAAGCTTGAGCAAATTCTGGCGTAAGAAATCTATCTGCTGGTTGATTTTGCTCATAAAGCTCTTGCAGTCGTTTAATCTG
Source organism: Nostoc sp. DedQUE05 (assembly GCF_034530955.1). NCBI lineage: Bacteria > Bacillati > Cyanobacteriota > Cyanophyceae > Nostocales > Nostocaceae > Nostoc > Nostoc sp. DedQUE05. The sequence continues at coordinate 105,460 of NZ_JAVRCB010000026.1, forward strand.
ACTAGCTTTTATTCCCTGAACATTGCCATAAATTTTTTGCATAAAACTAATAATTTACAGGTTATTTTTATGTCTGTATATTTTCATTTTGGTCTTTTTAAATTTTGATTTAATCTACCAATAGAAATAAGCAATTTAGCTATAGATAATCACATCAAAATCAAGCTTCTATAAAATGGTTTATAGACCAATTAAGTGAGGTATTAACCATAAATGAGGCTGTAAACGTGTAAGAGATTGTTTGAAAAGTGGTTATGTGATATTTAGGCACTAACTGATCCCCCTAGCCCCTCTTTTTAAGGCTACGGTGTACACACAAGTCTCTTGATCTGCACCTTTGTTGCATCGTCTTGCACCTTTGTTGCATTGACCTGCACCTTTGTTGCATCGTCCTGCACCTTTGTTGCATCGTCCTGCACCTTTGTTGCATCGTCCTGCATCTTTGTTGCATCGTCCTACATTTTTGTTGCATCGTCCTGCATTTTTGTTGCATCGACCTACAAAAATTAACCCACCCTACGTTACATAGCAACTTTAAAAGACTTGTGTGTATACTGTAGCTTTTTAAGGGGGAACTGGAATCAAACTCCCCCAATTTATTGGGGGATTTAGGGGAATCTAGAACGTTTTGTTACCGAGAATAAAACTTTTCAAACATCCTCTAAGTTTCACTGTGGTTAACCCAGACACAACACCAGAGGTGCAGACAACATAGACTAGATGTCTCTAATTTATGTACAATTATTGTTCATTAGCCACCCAGAACGCAAAAGTGCGATCGCTTCTTCTTTTTGTTTGGCTTCGACTTCGATCCACGGTGCTTGGTAGTAAACGTTAGGCATATCGGTAATCAAATCGCTGTGTTTTCGGTCATTGAAAGCTTGCTCACCATTAGAAATATGCACTAATTGCCAATCTGGATTTTTCCAAGTTTCTCGCGCTGCGTAAAACATGGATGCTACACTCGGATGATCGTAGCTATCCAAATTTTCGTGACAAATATGGTGATGGGCATCAAATACCATCGGCACACCAGTTTGCTGGCATACTGCTAAAATTTCATCGGCACTATAGGCGTATTCATCGTTTTCTAAAGTCAAGCGGCTTTTGATATTTTCTGGTAGTTCGGAAATTACTTTTACTAGTTGTTCAGTCCGTTGAGATTTGCCACCATGAATATTCATCAATGACCAAGGCGATCGCGGTAATCCCAGTAAGTCAAGTATACGTGCGTGTCCTGCTAAATTATTAATACTTGCCTGTACTACTTCAGGGGAATCAGAACTTAGCACTACAAATTGATCTGGATGCAACACCATTCTGATGTTCAATGCATTTGCTCGTTGACCAATTGCTGCTAAATCAGCGCTCATTGCTTCTAATATATTTGCGCCGATTTCGTCTTCTAAGTCACTTAGGGGAAATAAATTAGAAGACATCCGATAAAGCTGAATTTTATTTTGCTGACAAAAGGAGAGGGCATCATGTAAGCGTTGCAAATTATGGCGATACAGTTCACTCAGGGCACTTTCGCGATCGCTAAGGGAAAGTTTTAAGTATCGGGTGCGCGTCATTGTCCGAAAGCGCACTTGTTTGTCCGAGGTGATGCAAACTAGCCCTAAAGAGGGCAGTGTACTTTTTTGGCACTGCTGTGCATTAGGTAAATTTTGAAACTCGATTACGCTCATTAACTAATACTAACTGATACTTGTTTGAAGCCATTCTTTAATTTAAACAAGTTCTTTCATTAGCTTACGAGTACCGAAAGAATGAATTTCTAATCCTTACAGGATCTTTTAAATTATAAGACTCATATTTGATTGCGTAGAAAAAAACTCAGTACACCTTTATTCCTTCTTCCCAGTCCCCAGTCCCCAGTCCCCAGTCCCTAATCTCTACGAGTAATTCTCCGAATCAAATCGGATTGCTATAGTCTTTACTTATGTCGTTGTTGATGCCATTGCCAAGCATGGGCGATAATTTCGTTCAGATTAGGATACTCTGGATGCCAACCTAAAACTTTAGTTGCTTTGTCACTGCTGCCAACTAAAATAGGAGGATCGCCTGGTCTGCGATCGCGTTCTTCTATTTTAATTTCTTTGCCTGTTATCTCTTTAGCTGTTTCTATCACTTCTCTGACTGAAAAACCACTGCCATTTCCTAGATTAAATACTTCACTTTCTCCCCCTTTGAGCAGATATTCCAAACCTAAAATATGAGCTTGTGCCAAGTCAGTCACATGAATATAATCGCGGATACAAGTACCATCCGGGGTAGGATAATCAGTGCCGAAAATCAAAATCGATTCGCGCTTACCAAAAGCAGTTAGCAGTACTAATGGGATGAGATGAGTTTCAGGTTCGTGGTCTTCACCCAACAACCCATTAGGGTCAGCACCTGCGGCGTTAAAGTAACGGAAACGTACAGACTTTAAATTGTAGGCTGCATCAAAATCAGATAGAATTCGTTCTACCATCCACTTGCTAGTAGCATAGGGACTAATGGGATCTTGCGGATGGTCTTCGGTAAGGGGAACAAACTTTGGTACACCATAAAGAGCGCAAGTAGAAGAAAAGATAAATTTGTTAACAGATGCAGCAATCATTGCTTCTAAAAGTGTCAGAGTGCCTGCAACATTATTATGGTAATATTTGGCTGGATTTGTGACAGATTCACCGACTGCGATATAAGCAGCAAAATGCATAACCGCAGCTATGTTGTGAGTTGAAAATATGTCATCGAGAAGAGTGCGATCGCTCATATCTCCAATAATCAAATTTACCTGCAAAACTTCTTCTACAAGTTCTCTATGTCCGTTCGATAGATTATCTAAAACGATTACTTTATAACCTGCATTTTTCAGAGCTAATACAGCATGGGAGCCAATATATCCGGCTCCTCCCGTGACTAAAATAGTTGCCATAATTTTCCAATCGAGAATTGGGAATGGGGAACTTGTACTGAGCGCAGTCGAAGTATGGGGAATGGGGCATTGAGAAGAGGCAGAGGGGCAGGGGGAAGGGTGCAGAGGAGAGGACTTTTTCCCCTGCTCCCCTTAAAATTAACGTGAGTTCAACAGACCTCTCCCGGACAGCCTCCCTTTCTTAAAAGGCGAACGCGTTGCGTCTGGGTAAGGAGAGGGAGGAGTAACGGAGTAAGGAGGGTTTTTGCTCCCCTCTCCTGGTAGGAGAGGGGCTGGGGGAGAGGTCAAAATAGCACTCGTCGAACTCACGTTAAAATTAGATTGCCAGCCAACTAATTTCTTTCTTCCAAGTAGCGAGAAATTGCACTGTCAAGGTTTGGCATTAATTCACCTCGATTGCTACCGAGAACGCTGTAAGCTGGGCGGGGAGCAATTAAACCAAGCTCTTGCGTCGGACGAGCAATTAGACTGCTGACACTCACACCTGCTTTTTTCGCTGCTAATCGGGCTAAGTCAGCCCAAGCTACAGCACTTTTGTTAGCCAAGTGCCACAAACCTTTCTCGCCATCAATCAATAAATCAAGACTGGCATGAACAAGATCGGGTACATAAGTAGGCGAAACGATCGCATCTTCGGCAGCAACAAAAGTATTTCCAGCAGCTAATTGCCGCAGGGCGATCGTCACAAAGTTGTAATCATCCCACGGGCCGAAAAATGCGCTGGTGCGAATTATTAGTGATGCCGGATGAGCCTGTAATACTAGCTTTTCTGCCAAAACTTTGCTGCACCCATATATATTGAGGGGCGCAACAGTATCAGTTTCGACATAAGGATTAGACTCAGCACCATCGAATACCAAATCTGAAGAGAAAGTTACCAGCGCCACATTATGTTGAGCGCAAGCAGCAGCTAAAATCGCTGCCCCTTCAGCGTTTACTTTTAAACAAACATCGGGTTCGCGTTCGGCATCGTCTACTCGCACGTATCCCGCAGCGTTCACAACTGCCCACGGTTGCAATTCGGTAAGTACTTTATTGACGGAAGCAGGATTGGCAATATCCATATCTTGGCGTCTTAGCAGACAATATGAAATTCCTCGGACTTCACACAACCGAGCAAAAGCCTTGCCTAGAGTTCCTGTGGCTCCGACGATCGCCAAGGGACGTACCAATTTTGGATTTTGGATACTTCGACTTCGCTCAGTACAAGTTTTGGATTTTAGATTATTGCTTGACTCATCAGTTTCCGATATTTTGTAATTATTGCTACGACAACTGACTGCTGGATAGACCAAACGCTCTTGTCGATGCCACCATCCTGGTGTATCAAGTAGTGGATGGTTGGGTTTATGCCCAGTGGCTAAATCTCGCACCATTTTAGCGATCGCTGTCTGTCTAGGCTGTGGAGAGCGCAAATCAAATACGCCTGACTCGTAGTATCCTGCGGAGCGAGTCACTAAACTATTCCAATCGTAGCTGCCCAAAAGTGCCCAAGCAGTCACAGCCCGAACATCTGCGCCTTGGTCTCGTAATTCTTGGGCTGCATTCCACACTTCATTGAGCCAGCGTAGCTGCTCCTCACGGGTACAACTCAAGTGAACTTCAGTGACAGCAAAGGGTAGTTTGTAGCGTTCCCATGTCTCTTTGAGCAATGTCCGGGGGCCTGCCAAACCCTCAGCACAAACTCGCACTGCCTCTACATCTACATACTTGTCTCGACCATTACCACCATGCGTCCAAGCTGGATAGTTTTCTAGGTTTTCATCTAAAAAGCGTTCGCTTGTCAGGTAATGGTTAATGCCGATAATGTCAGGTGGACAGGTATATTGTAAAAATTCTTCAAGTTCAGTCTCGCTGATACCACAGTCGCGCAAGTAATCCCACATGGGATGAGTTGGGTTGATTCGGCCGCATAATAAATCCAAACTCAACCAGCGACGTTCATTCTCAAATTCTGCTTGATAAGCCAGCTTTGGCGTACTATGAGTTTTACCCAAATCCTCAGTTTGTAGGAGTTGGGCGTTGGGATTGACTTCTCTGATTGCCTGCATCGAAAGAGCGATCGCTTTGCACTCTCCTAACAAAGCACGAGCGAAGGTTAAATCGTCCCGTCCGTGAGGATACCAGTGACCATACATCCCACTAAATCGTGCTGTTGTCAATGGCTCGTTGATGGGTGTGTAATGTGTTACCCAAGGATAGCGTTCTGCAACCGCACGAGCAAACACTGCTAGTTTCTCAGGAAATTCTGGATCTACTAAGCTGGTATCACGCGGCCCACTGCCATGATGCACTAGCCCCACAATCGGACGGATGCCGAGTTCGCGCAAGCGTCCCAGCCGTTCATCCGCCCACGACCAATCAGCATTTTCCAAACCATTGGGCGCTATCCTTTCCCAAAGTACTGGATAGCGGATGGCGTGTATGCCAAGTTCAGCGAATAAATCTAGGTCATCTAAGCGGGTTGCATGACCATTGCGTTCTAATTGATCGAAATACTCTTCACCCACACGATTAACCGTACACTCTACACCAGCCCACACTTCTAGAGGAAGTTGTGCTTTGTTAGTGTTGAGTGTCGAGTTGAAAGCAGAAGTCATAATTTACAACTCAAGCTGATATTTTATTTGATGCGTTGTTTTTCAGTTTTGTAAGGTGTGTTATGCCAGAGGCTAACGCACCGCACCATCTTAGATTTTCGGTGCTTTATAAAAATGAGCAGCCTACTAAATACAGCGCAGCCCTAATTACGAATGAACGCGATGTACAACTTAATTCTTAGAACCCCGCTTCGATTCGTTTCCCCCCACAGGGCTACGGTGTACACACAAGTTATCGAATCACTACCAGTCCTCGAATTACCCCACCCTAGCCCTCCCCTTGTAAAGGTGAGGGAACAAGATTCTCTTATTTCCCCCCTTTCCAAGGGGGGATTAAGGGGGGTAATTCGACTTGCATATACAACAGTAGAGAGGCTTTGATTTTTGCTCCCTTTCCCTTGTAGGGAAGGGGCTGGGGGTTAGGTTTCAAAGAAAGTTGTGTACACAGACGGCACAGACGGCGTGAATTACGAATTATTTAAGCCTTAACCGCAATTTGCTTGTACACAGACAAAGCCTGAGCAACACATTGATCCATGTTGTAGTACTTGTAGGTCGCTAATCGCCCCACAAAATAGATCCCTGGAGTTTCATCTGCTAGCACCTTGTATTTCTTGTAAATTTCCTGATTCTCAGAACGCGGTACAGGATAATAAGGGTCTCCCTCAGCTTTGGGAAACTCGTAAACAATACTAGTTTTGGAATGTTCCTGACCAGTTAAGTATTTAAACTCTGTCACACGAGTATAAAGCTGTTCATTGGGATAGTTGATGACTGGCGCTGATTGAAACACACTCGTGTTATGCGTCTCATGCTTGAAATCAAGCGAACGATATGGTAGTTTGCCGTAGCGATAATCAAAGAATTCGTCAACTGGCCCGGAATATACCATCTCGCGGCAAGGTATAGCTTTTTGAATTTCCTGATAATCAGTGTTAAGCATTACCTTGATGTTCGGATGATTTAGCATATTGTCAAACATCCGGGTAAAGCCGTGTAGCGGCATCGCTTGGTAGCTATCGGTAAAATAGCGATCGTCACGATTGGTACGGGTGGGAATTCTGGCAATTACTGATTTGTCAAGTTCCGATGGGTCGAGTCCCCATTGCTTACGGGTATAATTACGGAAAAACTTTTCATACAGTACTCGACCAACTTTGCTGACCACCACATCTTCACTAGTGCGGATGGATTCTACGGGTTCAGCAAGGGATTTGTAAAACTCTTCCACCTCAAATGAATTGAGATTCATCCCATACAGCTTGTTGATGGTGTCGAGGTTGATCGGAATCGGGACAAGTTGCCCGTCTACACTGGCAAGGACGCGATGTTCGTAAGACCGCCACTGAGTAAAGCGCGAGAGGTATTCAAAGACTTCGCGGGAGTTGGTGTGAAAGATATGGGGGCCGTATTTGTGTACAAGAATGCCATCATCATTGTAATGATCGTAGGCATTGCCGCCTATGTGGTTGCGCTTGTCTACAACCAGCACTTTTTTACCTTGAGTTGCCAAACGTTCAGCAATGACGCTACCAGAAAAACCAGCGCCGACGACTAAGTAATCGAAGACAAAATCTCTGGTAATGACATTTGGTGCTTGTTTACCAGCCGCGCCTGTGGAGTTAGCTTTGTCTTCACCATCACGCGCTGCAATGGCAGAGTCAATTAGCTTCATCATGGATGCCCAAGTGCGATCCCAAGAAATCTTTTCTAAAAAGGCATCTACTCGACTCAGCCATTCTGAGGTTGGGGTATCCTCTTGCATTGCAAGTTCTGCGGCGGTGACGAACTCAGAAATTGTGTCTGCAATTCGCACCAGTTTTGACTCTCCATAAGGACGCACCACGTCTCGAATCGAAGTAGATACTACAGGTCTACCTGCGGCAAGATACTCTGGAGTTTTGGTAGGGCTAATAAAGCGTGTTGACTCATTACGCGCAAATGGCAACATTGCTAAGTCCCACCCTGCTAAATAGGCAGGTAGCTGTTTATAGTCTCTGCCACCAAGATAATGGATATTTTCATGCTGGGGCAAAGCTGCGGGATCGATTTTGACAACTGGCCCAATAATTACTAGATGCCAGTCGGGACGGGCTTCGGCAATACCAGCAAGCAGTTCAATATCCATCCGTTCGTCAATTACGCCAAAGAATCCAAGGCGAGGATGGGGAATATGAGCTTGATCTTCTGGTTCTTGAAGATTTCTCGCCTGGCCAAAGTGGGGGACATCTACACTGCTGGGAAAGGCATAAACGTTGGGATGCTGGTTCACTTTACTTTCGTAAAGGCTTTGTCCCCCTGTAAATACTAAGTCTGCACGCTTGAATAGTTCGGCTTCGTAATTCTTTAAAGTGGGTGATGCTCCCTGGAATGCAGATAATTCATCCATGCAATCGTACACCACAGCTTGGGGTTGCAAGTGGCGCGTGAAAGCGATCGCCATTGGTGTGTAATACCAACAAATGTATTTGTTGATATTATGCTCTGCAAATAAATTATTAATTAGTACTTGTAAATCTGCGTTGATTGCTTCTTCGCTTAAACCTTGTTGTAGGTGTGGCACAACCACAACTACTCCATTAGAATCTTGGTTTACATCTAACCTTGCCAACGGTTCTTCAGAGAAAATTGCCTCCTCAATAAAGAAGACTCGCTTTCCTTGAGCGCAGCGACTAAGAAGATGTTGTGGCCTTTGATAGACGAAATTCCAACGTAAATGAGATAAGCAAACTATATCAGGTGTATCTTTAAAAGTTTCTGTTGATTGAACTTTTTTATTAGACGAAGTTAAATCCAACAGTGATGTACTCGATGATTGCGTTTGGGCTAGCTGCGATCGCTTTGTTTTACGCTGCTTCGACGAAATAACATTGCTGACACCGTTGTTTTTGACTTGAGATTTTTCACTTGCCATAGTTTGTCTCGTTATTTAAATTATTAATTCTGACTAGCTAAACGCTAATACCTTTTCTTTGTAAGGCAGCATCAAGCTTACTTTCAGGCAAAAGCTTGCAATATATTTTGCTGCTTTTCAATATCGAATCGGTATAATCAATACTTGGCTTGACTGGTTCACTACTTAAGAAAATACTGTTTTATGTCTAATTTTTTCATCTACCAAAATAAATATAAAATTACTTTCTTGATTAAGTCTTAAGCACTATATTTTTATTTTATCTAAAATAGATTATTAACTTATGTAACACAAATAAATATTTATATTGAAAACCATGCAAGTATAGTTGTTTTTGTCTGTTCGGTTTCGTACACAGTACAATTAAAATAATTATTAATACTATTAAAATTAATCAATTCAGCTTATTTGGTAACTTAGAGTAAATATTTCACGCTAAATTTATATAAACAATTGCCTGGTTTTAAGTATTAAAACAGTATTTTTCTAAAACAAAATATTAATTTGTTATCTTGAATACATATTATTGTAACAACTATTTTATAAATCATAGTAGCAGAAGTAATTTCTTTGATTGTTAGTTTTGGTAAATAAGTATTATAAATTTCACTCTGATGATATAGATATTATCTCAACCTTGGGTAGGATAAAAGCTTTTTGATTATGTGTAAGATTGATAATAATTCAATTCATAAACCTCACGCGATCGCTTTTAATGATGGAGCGATCGCGTTTTCTATCTCAGAGTTTTTCCAATAAAATAGGTAGTGCGATAAGTGTAGGCATTGGAAATAAATTAAGTAGTAAAGTTTCTGATTTTGAAAGTTTTTTTTGAAAAATTTAATAGATTTAATGAAAATTACGACTTTAGATATAAAAAGTCAAACTTACTATTAAAACGACTGACAGAGAATACATTGAAACCTGTGACGGATAACCGCAAGTTTTATATTAGCTATAAGGTTATTTATCAGTCTATTAGTCGAAGGAATTACGAGTAATGAATGCAAGTCTTTTATCACTACCTAAGTTTCATAGCGGTCAAAAGGTAGAGTTTATCGGCAAAGAAGGCATCATCAAAAATTACCGGCCTCAGTCGGGTAGCTGGGTTTATTTACTAGAGATGCCTATGGGTTTAGAGCCAGAAATGGGTCGGGTTGGTTATGAAACTATGATTTGGCTATCCGAGGTAGATATCTATTCGCCCTTCAATAATTCTTTTCATAATAAAATTAGAAATCATGAATATCATGAACTAAAAATGCCATTTCTACAAGTGGCTAAAGCAATAAAGCATCATAGCAATGACAATAATTAATTAACAAATATTTTTTAATGAAGATAAAAAACATAAGCCCCAAATTAAACTCAATTTGGAAGCTTTTTTAAAATAGTGTTTATTACCTTTGATAGAGTGAAATATATGAAAGACGAAGTTGAATTATAAATATTCTGTTGAGACACTTAACTAGCTAGAGACGATCTATTTATATCTATTAACAAATTAGATTTTGATGATTTATCAGCTAGGAGTTACTATTTCCTAAACATCTACACACTTACCAAGAGAAACAAGATGGAAAACATTAACCAGGCAAAAATGATCGAGCGTTACATTGCTTTGGCTATCGGAATCAGTTATTTACTTTTAGGTTTAGCTGGATTTGTACCAGCTTTGGTTTCATTACCAGGATCGAGCGAATCTTTTGTTCCACTCGATCAATCTGCTGGTGCTTATTCTGCGGGTTTTGGTTATATCTTTGGTGCAATTCCCACCAATTTTTTGCATAATCTTGTTCGCTGTGCCGTCGGATTGTTAGGAATTACTTCTTACAACAATACTACCACAGCGCGTCTATTCAATCGTGGTTTTGCAGTTTCTTATGCCTTGCTGGCCATCATCGGATTATTGCCTTTGGGTAAGACATTTTTTGGTTTAATGCCATTGTTCGGTGCTAATGTTTTGCTTAATGCATTAGCAGCGATCGCAGCTGGCTACTATAGCGTTGTTATACCAGCCAAAGTAAGCGGTGTTAATGTATCGCAAAATCTTCAATAGTTGCTGATAGTCTGCGGTGTCCAGGTAGGGCCGTTGCAAGATGGCCCTTCTGGTTTCCATATCAGCATATCTAAGCAAATTTGCCGCATATCCATGTTTTTCGTCCAAGCATGGTAGACAACATACTCAGTCTTACCATCTGGCCCAAGAACAATAGAATTATGTCCCGGCCCGATGACAAAATTAGGAACAGACTTTAGCACCCGTGGCCCGGTTTCGTTACCTGCATCAGAGTAAGGCCCCATCACGTTGTCAGCAATGCCATAATCTACGCCGTAGTTCTCAGTTTCCCAGCGTCCACCACTATAAAAGCAATAGTATTTACCTTCATGCTTACGAACGCAGGGGCCTTCTAAAGTATGCCAATCATAAATTTCACCATACATCAAACGGTTGGCTAAAAACCGTTGCCAATCGGATCGCGCACGTAATACCACTTTCCCTTCACCAGCAAGTTTAGTCATGGTTTGGAGTTTGTCTACAACTAATGCTGTGCCAGCACGCACTCCATCTGATGTATCCAGAAAGTCACGGGCGTAAAACAAATACCACTGTCCATCGTCATCCTGGAATGGATGCGGATCGATCGCAAAAGGACAGGACTTTGGATCTACGACTGGTTCGCCAACATCTTGATATGGGCCTAACGGAGTAGCGCTTGTAGCTACACGTAACTGATGATTCTTATCTTCATGCCCTATAGAATAGTAAAGATAAAATTGGCGATCGCAGTAAGCAACTTCGGGGGCCCAAAAATTATCGCCAAGGGCGGGATCTGGGCGTTGTAGCGCGTTACCAACAAAATCCCAGTTCACAAAGTCGAAGGAGCGTAACAGAGGAAAGACACACGATTTGTTATTGGAGTTAACATTTGGTGCGTCCGCTATTTCGTCTACCGTTCCTTCTGCTTCTGCTGCACCAGTACCGATCGCATAATATACGCCTTCGTGTTGCCAAACAAAAGGATCGGCAAAATAACCTTTGTAGACTGGATTAGTATAGGTTTGCATCTTAATTATCTATGGAATGACAAAAATCCTTCTTCCACTAGTGGTTAGTCAAGTTAAGTTTGCCGGGTTTGTAGTGAGGGCTTTAACGCTTAAATCAAGGACTAAAGTCCTGACTACAAACTTATTTACCAAGCATTGTTGCCTTGAAAAACTACTAGTATTTGAAATTCACGTAAGTTTCGACTTTATTCTTAGGTAAGCTTTCTACTAGCTGACACCGTAGCATCTGCTTTAGTTTTTCTGGGAGACTATCATAAAAGTCTTGTGGAAGAGTCAAATCTACCTTTGGTGTGTGCAACCAATGCATAGCATAGCCCATGACTACCATCGGCCTTGGGTGGTTTGTCCGATTTGGGGAACCCCGATGTAGTGCTAAAGGCGATCGCACCATCACATCACCTGGCTGCATATAAAAGGATTCCATCGGAATTTCACCACTGGCAACCTTTTCTAATCCTTCTTCACGCGGTATAACATGAGTACCACGCGCCATTTGAAACGGCCCGTTTTCTGCGGTTACTTCCACCAGGGGAAAGTTAACTGCGAGGGCGTAAAGTGGGGTGACAATGCGATCGCTAAACAATGGGCGAAAATCCCGATGGGTTTCCTGATAATCTGAACCCTGGAATGGAACATCAACTCCCATCTGAACCATCACGTATTCTTGGTAAAACACGCGATCCAGGACACCCATAATCACTGGATTGGCAAAAACTAACTCATTAGCAAATGGGTAAATCCAAGGCAAGGTTAGATAGTAGCGGGAAACTTCACGAGGAGCCAACCCACCTGGTTGATTTTGACGCTCGTGAAATAAGTTTTCAAAAGCTTGTGCCCACTCGTCAATTAATTTTTGCTCAAAAACATCGGGAATTACACAAATTCCGTCTTGATTCAGTTTTTGAGCAAATCGGTCTAGGTCGGTAGCTGAATATTTCGCTATACCGCCTATACTTTGAACCATCTTTTTTATCCTCTTCAACTTATAACTAGAGGCGTATTAATATCAGACCTCTAGGAGATTTTTTATTGCTTGTCGATAGTAGCGCACTATTTTTAAAATTGGTGGCTTATGCCAATCCTCTGTAACAATTAATATAAATTAATTATAACGAATTACTTAACATAACCAAACTCTTTGACACTCCAGACAATGCAACGCGATCGCCTGGCTTTCAAGGGCATCTAACAGTCAAAATAGTACAGTTGAATTCAGCAAACCACCAATAGACACACCTGCATACATCAGCACATCGGCAGCTTCACGGGCGAAGGTAAATGCGACTACCCGCTCAATTCCAGAGTTACCACTGGTGAGTATGGCGGCAATGCCATCGCAGTTTATCAGAACCGCGATCGGAATTTTTGCTATAGCTGTTAATCGTTGTCAAAAATTGTCATAAATTTTCTCGATCTGTACTTGAGTGAATAGCTTTGTTCAAATCCCGCAGCAATTCTTCTTCTGCATCCCGCTCTTGCTTGAGTTCTCGAATCATTTCTTGACTAGAACCAATCAGCAAGCCAGCAACTGCACCAACGATCGCATATTTTTGCTCTAAATCTTTATACATTTGACTTGTGTAAGGGCAAGGAAGTAAATTAGCAATAATAAAACCAATTCCTGCACCTACAAATGCTGTCACAAAGGCAGAAAAAACGATTAATTTAGCGTTCATTTGCTTCGCTCCAATGCTTATAGCTTTGCTAAATTATCAGGAGATACTCTACATTGTGTCAGTGGTTCCCAAAGTTACAGCTTAATCTTTACCTCTTGTAATAATACCGATTCTGGGTTGAGTTGGTACTGAACCCCACCCCCAACCCCCTCCCCGCTCTTCGAGAGTCCAGGGTGGTTTCATACAAGCAGAGAAAAAATGAAACTATAGCAAGGGACTGGGGACTAGGGACTGGGGACTGGGTGAAAAGCCTTTTTGTGTCTAAATTTTATCATCTGTTAATGTCCTAACCATTTTGGCTGTTGCTATAGCTTTCTAAGTACAGCTTTGCGTAAAAACGTAGTGTTTTTAATGCAAGCCGATGCATTAACAAGGCCGCGGCCGCATTCACAATACAAGCCGATGTATTAACAAGGCCGCGGCCGCATTCACAATACAAGCCAATGTATTAACAAGACCGCCGATGTATTAACAATAGACCTCTTGCAAAAAGCAATGAAAGCAAGAGGTCTAATAACCAATCTTTTGTCTTGACGGCGATTCATCGCGTTTCTTGGCTTAACCCTCTTCCTTTTTTACTTACTCGAATCATTACGTTTGTTATCATCAGCATTCTGCTTGATAATTACAGATGAATGTTGATGAGCGTTCGTCGTTCGCGCAGCGTCTCCGACTGGAGTTGGCATCGCTCTTGATTGTCCATCTTCGTTTCCATCTGGGGATGGCGGTTGGGAAGGTTTAGCAGGTTTTTTCTTCAAGAAGCGTTCTTCCAAAGTCTTGATGATTACGTACAGGACTGGAACAATCAGCAAACTCAAAATCGTTGCTACGAGTAGCCCGCCAAATAAGGCTGTTCCTAACGACCAACGCGAGGCAGAACCGGCTCCGGTGGCAATTACCAGGGGGAAAAATCCCAGCAAGGAAGCGCTTGAAGTCATTACAATCGGTCGAAATCTTTCTTGCGCTGCGGTTACGGCTGCTTGTCGAATTGTCATACCTTGTTCAAGACCTTGATTGGCAAACTCGACGATCAAAATCGCGTTCTTTGACGCTAATCCAATCAGCATCACTAACGCCACGTTTGCGTAGACATCATTCACCAAACCGCGCAAAGATAAGGCACTCAAAGCGCCTAACAACGCTAACGGTACAGTTAACAAAATAATCGCCGGATCGATATAGCTTTCATACTGAGCAGCCAGTGTCAGGAATACCATAATGATCCCGAAGCCAAAAATCAAAATCCCTAAGTTACCTGCACTTAATTCTTCGCGGGCAGTTCCAATCCAATCACTGCCAACCCCCGGTGTTGCTGCTTCAGCCACCGCTTCTTGCATTGCTTGAATCGCCTGTCCACTACTGTAGCCCGATGCTTCTCTACCTTGTAAATCGATCGCGCGGAAGCCGTTGTAATGGGAAATCACTGATGGCCCTGTAGTAGGTGTGATTTTTGCAACCTCACTCAATGGAACCATTTGGTTATTTGCCGATCGCACATAAAGCCGTTGAATATCATCTGGCGATCGCCGATAGTTGGCATCTGCTTGAACATATACGCGGTAGCTACGCTGTCCCAAAGTAAAATCGTTAACATACTGGGAGCCAATTGCAGCTCCAAGTGTGTTCACAGCTTCTTGAAAATCGATGTTAAGTGCCTCTAAACGAGTGCGATCAAAGTCAATTTGAAACTGTGGTGTACTAGCAGTAAACTGGGTAAAAACGCCGCCTTTGAGCGCTGGTTTTTGATTTGCTTGGGCTAGCACCGCTTGAGCATTCGCAAAAAAATCATTGATTGTTAATCTTCCGTTGGTACGGTCTTCTAGCTGTAACTCAAATCCCCCTAACGTACTAAAGCCTTGAATCGGTGGGGGACTGACTGCGGTAATAATAGCTTCTGGAATCGTTGCAAATTCTTTATTGATTCGGGCTAAGATTCCAGAGGCACTTTGATCGGGTTGAGTACGATCCTCCCACGGCTTGAGTTTTGCAAAGAACACACCGCGATTTGAGCCACTACCTGCAAAGCCAAATCCCGAAGTGGCGAAAACGTTACTCACCTCTGGTTCTTTTTCGAGAATTTGTTCGAGTTTTGTAATTACTTGGTCAGTATAGTTAAGAGCAACTCCATCTGGGCCTTGAATAATACCTAAGACAATTCCCTGGTCTTCACTGGGAACAAACCCGGTGGGAACATGGGTAAACATAAAATAAGTTGCAGCTAAACCAACCACGAATAATCCGATTACCACATAACGAAGGCGAATCAGAAAATTCACGCTCGCTAAATACTTTTCAATGATCCATTGTAAAATTTGATTGAAACGACCAAAAAACCAACCAAGCGGGCCACGTGCCGGCTGAGGTGGACGGAGCAGAATTGCAGATATACTCGGACTAAAGGAAAGGGCATTAAACGTTGAGATGGCGATTGAAAAAGCAATAATCAACGCAAACTGTTGATACATTTTTCCGGTCGAACCTGGGAAAAATGCCACCGGGATAAAAACTGCCATCAATACCAGCGAGGTTGAAACTACCGCTCCGGTAAGTTCATCCATTGCCTCGACTGATGCTTGCAGTGGTCGCATTCCCTGTTCAACTTTGCGAGCGATCGCTTCAACAACGATAATCGCATCATCTACAACTAATCCTGTTGCCAAAATTAAGCCAAATAACGTTAAATTATTCAACGAGAATTTAAATATATAAGCGAATGCTAACGCCCCAATTAGTGAAACGGGAATGGAAACCAGGGGAATAATTGTGGCTCGCCAGTTTTGCAGAAACAGAAAAATCACCAGTACGACAAGAGCGATCGCTTCAACAAGTGTTTTCAGCACTTCTTCGAGTGACGCTTGCACAAATCCAACAGTATCGTAGACAATCTCAGCTTTTAAGCCCGGTGGAAAGTCTTTCATCAACTCATCCATCTGAGCCTGAACGTTTTTCGCCACATCCAGGGCGTTACTACCAGGTAATTGATAAATTGCGATCCCAATCGACGGCTTACCATTATTTCTAGCATTGCTGCTGTAAGTCTCCGAGCCGAGTTCTGCACGACCCACATCTTGGAGTTTAATTAAACTGCCATTACTTCCGGCTTGAATAACTAGATTTTCAAACTCTGACGCATCTTTAAATTGACCATTGACTCGCAACGGAATTTCATAACTTTGACCTGGGGGGATAGGCGATTGACCTAACGTTCCAGCTCCGGCGAGAATGTTTTGCGATCGCAATGCCGTAGAGACATCTGCCACAGTTAAGCCTCGACTTGCCAGCGCATTCGGATCGAGCCACAACCGCATTGCATATTGCTTTTCACCAAAAATTGTTAAATCCCCAACTCCTGGCGTTCTCAGCAGTTGGTCTCGCAAATTCAGGTCAATATAGTTACTAATAAACAGCGCGTCATACTCATTATTTTCGGGATAAAGAGCATACACTAACAAAATACTTGTAGAAGATGTTTGTGCTGTCACACCGAATTGTTGCACCGTTGTCGGTAGGCGAGGTGTAGCACGGGCGAGACGATTTTGGACGTTAACTTGAGCAATATTTTTATCTGTCTGCGCCCCGAAATATACCGAAATTTGACTACTACCTGCTGAACTGTTTGAGGTCATGTACTGCATTCCCTCAACGCCGTTAATTTGTCGCTCCAGCGTAGTTGTCACCGCAGTTTCGACAGTTTCCACATCCGCCCCAGTATAGGAAGCTGAGACTTGAACGCGAATCGGTGCAATATCTGGCAAGTAATTAAGCGGCAGCAACGGAATACACACACCACCGACAATCAGAATCAGTAGAGTGCAAACGGTAGTTAATACCGGGCGTTTAATGAAGGTATTCGCGATCGAAAAAATCATAAATTATCGATCCTGGATTTATGACACTGGTTGGATTGGTGCGCCTTCTCTAAGTTTGAGAATGCCAGAAGTTACAATCGTTTCGCCGGATTTAAGCCCATCGATAACTTGATAATTGGGCCCTTGAATATCTCCCAGGCGCACTAAACGCTGATGCACAACTTGCTGCTGTTGTCCATTGACAGTTTTGTTTTCGGTGACAAACACAAAACTTTGTCCACCAACGCGAGAAATTGCGACGGTGGGAATCAAGATACCTGGTTGTCGATTCCAAATCACGCGAGCTCTAACGTATTGTCCATCGCGCAATCGCCCTTGTGAATTGCGAAAGCGGGCTTTGCTCAAAACTGACTGTTGATTAGAACTTACATTTGGAGAAATGTAGCTAATCGCACCTGTACCAATCACTTGCTGGCTGGTGGGATCGATTAACTGCACGGGTAAGTTCGTTCGTAATTGGGGCAATCTATTTGAGGGTATAGAAAGATTGAGATCCAGTGAATCGTTTTGTGTGAGTGTGGTGATTGTTTGTCCGATGTTGACATAATCTCCAACCTTGACCGGAAATTCACCAACTACGCCAGTAATGGGTGCTACCACTTGCTTGAAATTGAGGCTGACTCGCGCCGCAGCCGTGCTTGCTTGAGCTTGGCGGATGTTTGCCTGTGCTTGGCGGACGGCTGCCCTAGCTGCTGCGACTTGCTTTTCGGATGTTTGCAGGTCTGCTTGAGCAGTTTGTAAATTATTTCGACCAATGTCTGACTCTTGCCTAGCTACGGCTCCTTCGCCGACTAACTGTTGGGTACGATTGAACTGTGTCTGTTGCAGTTGAACATTTGCAGCTGCTTTGGTGCGTTGGGCTTCGGCTTGTTGTTGCTCTGCTTGAGCAGTAGCCAATGCTGCTTGCACCGAATTAGCAGCTGCGATCGCACTGGTGACATTGGCCTGAGCCTGATCTAAACTCAAAGATGCGATCGGCGTACCCTGCTGCACTCGCTGACCACTCGACACCAGAATTGATTCGATTCTACCTTGAGTTTGGGGCTGTAGTATGACTTTTTGCTGCGCTTCCAACGAGCCAACAAACTCGGAACTTTCTTCGATTGTGCCTGCGTTAATTCTCTGAAGTTTTACTGGCAATGGTGGCGGGGTTTGAGCATTAGCTGCCGGGTCGTTTTTTTGACAACTACTCGTCAATGTTGTAAGCATTAGTACGATAACTAATACTGGATTTGCGAGTAATAGGCTTAAGTATTTAAGTAGATAATCAGGTTTTAGCATGAAACAAAATACTGATTAGTTAAATCTATACACTGTATAATTTTTCCGTCTCAATCCAAGGGATTAAGAAAGCCTAATGACTCCAGCTTTGCTGCAATACACCAGAATTCAGGAGTCAGAATTCAGAATTCAGAAGTAAAACAAGTTTTATACCTGGCTTTGAGACGCAAGCTTGTGTACTTCACTAACTTGAAATCCGCAATAAATTTTCTATATCTCTAGATATTGTGTCGATCGCATTAAATGCATCTTTCGTCAGAATCACGGTTTTACGTCAAACAAACTCATCTCCAAAAAATCCTTGGATTAATACTACGTGAGTTCGACGGATTAAAAAAAATACCAAAGATAGAGATAATTAAGTTTGTAGGGTAGATATCAAATATTTTTGAAAATGATAAGTAAGTCGGCACAATAAAAGTAAACTTTGTAAACAAAAGTAAAGAAAGCTCAAACCCTTTTTCCTTATGCTTCTGCCCGATCGCAACGATAATTATTTAAGCCAACTTACTTAAATATCTGACTTGTATCTTAAATCTGATGTTGAGAAGCAAACTAGTCTTGAAAAATGAAGGAATATCGAACCTAATTAAAATTAATTATGCTCAATTACTTAGCAAACTCACTCTTTGATACTCCAGGCAATTCAACACTATCGCCTGGCTTTGAAGGCCATCTGACAGTCAGAATAGTGCAGTCGGACTCAGCAACCCACCAATGGGACACACCTGCACACCAAAGAACATAATCACCTTCACGAGATAATAAAATTTCTCTATCTTCAAATTGCAGGCGAAATTCCCCGTGAATGAGAATTGAAAGCGTCGCAGCTTGGTTATTTACTGCCCATTCAGTTCTACTTTCACCTGCTTTGTGAACAGCCCATTTTACTTCTAGCATTTCCGTGGAACGC
Organism: Nostoc sp. DedQUE05; assembly: GCF_034530955.1. Taxonomy (NCBI): domain Bacteria; kingdom Bacillati; phylum Cyanobacteriota; class Cyanophyceae; order Nostocales; family Nostocaceae; genus Nostoc; species Nostoc sp. DedQUE05. The sequence goes on from NZ_JAVRCB010000026.1 coordinate 124,705, forward strand.
GGATCGTCTTCAGGGGTGATAAAGTGACCCATGAACCATCCCCAACGATTTACACCTTCAACGGCTGCGTTTCCATAAACAACTTTAGGCTGCATCACTTAACTCCAAAGAAGGAACCAAAATTTGTCCGGTGTAACCTGCTTGCTTGTATTGTTCAAGAACATGAGTTGCAATATCTTTGCTCTGGTCTGATTTAACCAAAGCAACACAAGCACCGCCAAAACCAGCACCTGTCAGCCTTGCACCAAACACTCCTTCTGTTTTCTGCAAAATCTCTACTAATGTATCCAGTGCAGGTACAGACACTTCATAATCATCTCTCAAACTGGCGTGGGATGCGTTCATCAATTCGCCAAAGCGCTCAGATGTTACTCCCTGCAATACTTCCAAGACGCGGTTATCTTCTGTAACCACATGACGGGCACGACGGCGTAGAGGGTCGGGTAGTTTTTCTGTTACTTCAACACCAGTAATATCTCGTAGTGCCTTAACTCCTAGCGATCGCGCCGCTTCTTCACACTCAGCCCGACGCTGGTTATAACCGCTAGTGGCAAGAGTGCGAGGTACACCGCTATCAATAACCAAAATCTCCGCGTTCTCAGGCAAAGGCATCACCCGGCGTTCTAAAGTTCGAGTATCTAAAAACAAGATATGCTCAGTGTCAGCCAAACTAGAAGCCATCTGATCCATGATGCCGCACTGCACGCCAGCATAGTGAATTTCTGCTTGCTGGGCAAATTGAGCGATTTCAACGTCATCAATGGGAAGCTTCAGAAGTTGGCGTAATCCCCGCAGCGTTGCCACTTCCAAAGCCGCGCTACTAGACAAACCCGAACCCATCGGAACCGATGATTTGACGTATACAGAAAGCGATGGTATTGTGTGTCCTGCTTTTTGCAAAACCTCAATACAGCCAAAAATATAACTGGCAAATCCAGACGGGGTATGATTGTCTAAAATGCTCACTTGCTCGTTGAGATTTTCCGAGTGAAAGTGATGATGGCCATCGCTACTCAAACCTAGTTCTACCGTCGTAGATTGAGGAATCGCAGTTGGCAAAACGAAGCCATCGTTATAGTCGGTATGTTCGCCTAGTAAATTTACTCTTCCTGGCGCACTGGCTTCAGTTTCAGATGGTTTCCCGAATACTTGTTGAAAGTCCATAATTTTTAATTGTACAAAGGTACAGGGCGTAACCTTCCTTCTACCTCAACATTAGGAAAATTTCGATCGAAAGTTAAATTTTCCAACTTTCCATCCTTGAGAATCACAAAAGTATCTTCAATCTTTGCCCCTGCTAAACTAGGGTTCCAAGCAACAGCAATGCCTTCTGTCAAAGTATCAGTAGTAGTTGGATTGGCGACGATTTCTCGCGCCAGATATCCAGTGGTTCCTCCTTGGTGATGTTCGCGGATGGCATTGGGAAATCCATGCTGCTCATAAGCCTGAGCTAGGGCGTGATAAACTGCATCGAGACTGGTTCCGGGTTGGCACAAATTCAAAACTACTGCTTCTATTTCACGCACATGGGAATGTAATTCGGCTCGTTCGTCTGAAAGCTTACCAAAACAAACAAATCGCGTTAGATTTGCATACAAACCGTAACCTCTTGCGCAAAACACCAGCATCGCTTGCTGTCCAATCTGTTCTGCGGTGGCTGTTGCATGACGGTATAGCGGTAAACGTCTTTCACCCGCTACCAGTGTCAGCGCTGGATGCAACCCTTTCGCCCATAAAGCCTCTGCACCTGCACCCGCTAACTGATATTCTGTCCAAGTTGGCTTGGCGGCTTTGAGTACCTCTGTCATTGCCTGACTAGCTTTTTGCCCGACTTGACGATATCGCTCTAATTCACTTGACATCATTACCCGTTTATGATTTTGCAGAGTTGGGGGTAACGGTTTTTCTAAATTGGAGATGGGGCGATCGCTAATTGTTTTTCCACCACCAGTTACATCACGAACAAAAGACTCACGGGCAGCATAATCAGCCCAAGGGTTCACATATACCCTAAAATTAGCTGGCAGTTCTTCATCCTGAAGACGCTGCGCTTCAATTTCATCCGTCAATACCCAGGCATCTTCAGTAGTTACTAATACTTCTGCTACACCAGTTTCAGCAGTCAGCAGCACGGTATTAGAAGCGCCAGCCGTCACCCAGGCAAACCAGTCTGTACCACGCAAACGCAGGCCTTGCACTTCGGATTCATGCAAGGTTTGTCTGATTAATTCGAGCTTTTTGGAGACTTCCTCATTCATACAAAATTAGTAACTACATGATGAATACAATTATGAGATTCATCTGTGTTTATATGCGTATGTCTATGGTTTGAAAAAAACGTGAGTACGGTATTATATCGAGTTTGGCATTTCAATATTTACAACTAGTACTTATAATCCCTTCGCCTTTTTCTCTGTAAAGCATCACTAGTAAATATACTTACTTCGCCGAATTAGTAATTTTCTAAAAACTCAAAAATTTAAATTTCATCCAGTTGCTTAGAAAAGTGTATTTGTCATTACAGATCGACTTTACATTGACTAACCCCTTTAGGCGAACCGCACATCAAGCCAAGGTAGTTCTCAAGAACGATGTAAGCGTTAGCCAATATTTGAAACTATGAAAGCACAAAAGCTAGAAGGACACGAAAAAAAGCCCATGAAATCCCAAGAGACTGAAAACAAAAGAACAGAAAATAATATTCCTCTGCCAGAGAACACAGCTAGCGATATGAATCCTCAAGAAACCGGGAAATCTGAGCCTATTACTCAGGCACAAAGGGATAGTGTAATCACCAATCAGGACTTACCTAATCCACTAGTTCGCTATGGTTTTACGCTGGTTATATTGGCTACTTTCTTATTTGTTGTCGCCATTTACTACGGAATTGTTAACCCCTAATTAATTTAACTGACTTAGGTTTCATAATAAGTACAAATTACTAGGATTACAGCTTACTAACTACTTCTATAGCAATCCTAAATCATTCGTGAGAGAGAAAATCGCTGAAAGGCTTTAAAACACCCACTTTTAATCTCAGTGTTTTCTCACGTTTCAATTCGGATTGCTATAGATAAAGTTGAGCTTAATTTTTTGTTTTATTTTGCTAAAAAATCATTATTCTTATGCCACATACTTACAAAATCTTAAGCTCATTTTCATAAAAAATTTGGTAAACTTTGGAGCTTTGACACTGTATTTAAGACTACAAGTTCATTTAATACAAATATACTCCAATAGTTAGATGGAAATAGCAGTCGTTAATTAGTTTATTACTTCTATGGAAATGAATTGCATCATACCGTCTAATGATGTAAGTCTAAGTGGGTGAACGCGAAGGAGGTAAACAAGTTCTCAAACGCGTCAAACAGTCTCAAAAGCAGGTATCTCGTTTGACAACCCTCTGGGTGGATGGCGGCTTTGATGGTGAGCCGTTTTTGCAGTGGGTGATGGAATGAGTGCCGTTGGATTGTGCAGGTGGTGTTGCGCCCAGAGCAAACCAAGGGCTTTGTCTTGCTCAAAAAACGTTGGGTGGTGGAGCGCACTTTCGGTTGGGTCATGGGGTGTCGGCGATTGGTCAGAGACTACGAACTTCTGCAGGAAACATCGGAGACGTTTATTTATCTTGCCATGATCCGGATCATGGTGAGGCGACTGGCATAAAATTTGACCCCAAAAAACTTTTCAAACACCCTCTAAGCTCGACTTTATCCATTTTTAATTCAATCAAGCAGCGTAAACAGCAATA
>NZ_JAVRCB010000027.1:0-94623 GCF_034530955.1 Nostoc sp. DedQUE05
GCTATTTTACCAATTAGAGGTTTTACTTAGCAAAGTTACCTTGGTAGACTACTAGAAGCATACAATACCACCCTCTCTACTATTGATGTCTTACTAACCCAGCTCGTCGAAAATGAACAGGATTTAGCAGACTATTCTGAGAAAATTTTGCGTGGTGTTGCTCATAAATATGGTAATAATAGCCATGAGTATCAGATGGCTGGGGGTACTCGTAAAAGCGATGTCTACGACGGGCTACGCCTACGCAAGCGTGCTACACGCCAAGGTGTTGTTTTGACTATCAGTTAAAGCAACAGTCAAGGTGGTTAGGACATCAACAGACGATAAAACTTAGACACAAAAAGGCTTTTCACCCAGTCCCCAGTCCCCAGTCCCCAGTCCCTTGCTATAAGGACAAAACGGTTAAACAGATAAAGAGAATCAGGAAAATTAGGAAGACAGGGAATACAAAGATTTCACCCACTCCCATTCCTGCGTCAAACCCTCTTTTAGAGAGACTTGCGGCTGATATCCAAGAATTTTCTGTGCTTTAGATACATCAGCAGCCGTGTGGCGCGCGTCTCCCATCGCTTTTTCAATGTGGTTTCTTTTGATTGGCTTCCCAACAATTTCTTCAATCGTATTTAAAACTTCTGCTAAAACCACCCTGCTCCCACCACCGATATTAAAGATTTCTCCCACTGCTTCGGCTGCGGTAGCGGCGGCTAAATTAGCGGCGACGATATCACTAACAAAGGTAAACTCCCGCGTTTGCTGGCCATCGCCGTAAATAGGAATCGCCTCATCGTGCAAAATGGATTGAAAAAATTTATGAAATGCCATATCTGGGCGCTGTTTGGGGCCATAAACTGTGAAATAGCGCAATGTCACACAAGGTACACCAAAGTTTTTGTAATACAGTTCACACAAAAACTCTGCTGCTAGCTTGGTAATGCCGTAAGGAGAAACCGGTTGAGGACAAATTTTCTCGTGGGTAGGTAATGTTTCTGCATCACCATATACACTAGATGAAGAGGCAAACACTAACCTTTTTAAGTGTTTAGCATCCTTAGCTGCTTCCAGCAAAACTTGTGTAGCGTTAACATTTCGTTCTGTATAGCCTCGAAAAGCTTTACCCCAACTTGCTCTGACCCCTGCTTGTGCCGCTTGATGGTAAACTACATCAACATCTTTTAGGAGTTTCTGCCAATCTAAAAACTGCATATCTCCTTCAATTAATGCAAAACTAGGTAAACGATACAAGTGTGCAACATTGTTTCGCTTTAACATCGGATCGTAATAATCATTGAATTCATCAATCCCGATTACTTCGTTTCCTTGTTGTAGCAATGTTTCTGCAAGATGAGAACCAATAAAGCCTGCGACTCCAGTAACGATAATTTTAGCCATGTTGCCGATTTTTTCTATCCTGATTAACCGCGATATTCACAGGTTAATAATTATAATCAAAAATCGGTTATTAATTGAAGATTATTTTATAGATAGGTTGAATTATATCAGCATAAAAGATAATTAAACTAATACATTTATGCTAAAAATGTGTTATGAACTTGATGGAGTAATTACTAATAATAAAAACTAAAATTTTACTAATTAGTTAAATTTAATTTTTAAAATAAATGCAGTTGGAATTCAATAACTAAAATAGCTGAAAAACCCAAGGTTTTACCCCACCCTAACCCTCCCCTTGTAAAGGGGAGGGAACAAGATTTCTTATTTCCCCCCTTTATAAGGGGGGACTAAGGGGGGTAAATCCAGGGTTTGTGTGTACACCGTAGCTCAATATATCGGGGGAATTAAGGGGAGTAGAATTTTAGGGGACTTTTACAAGAGGTATACTAAATCATCAGAAACTTGCACAAGTGTGAAAATTGATGAAAAAATTGATCCGCGAGAGCAGTTAAGGTATTCTCATTTTGCAAGGGACGCACGAGGAAATCAGTGAAAGTTTTAGTCGTTGGTAATGGAGGGCGCGAACACGCTCTGGCGTGGAAACTGTTGCAATCTAAGCAAATTGAGCAAGTCATCTGTGTACCAGGGAATGGGGGGACGGCAAGTATGGAACGTTGCCAGAACTTGCCCTTAGCAGTAGACGATTTTGAGGGAATGAGCCGATATGCTCTAGAACATGGCATAACTCTGGTAATAGTTGGCCCAGAAGTTCCCCTATCTAAGGGAATCACAGATTACCTCCAAAACAAAGGATTGATGGTATTTGGCCCAGTCAGAGCCGGAGCGCAAATTGAAGCGAGTAAAGCTTGGGCAAAAGCCCTGATGCAAGAAGCAGGGATTCCAACGGCACGGGCTGCGGTATTTACGGAAGCTGCGGCAGCAAAATCTTACGTCAAATCTCAGGGAGCGCCCATTGTTGTTAAAGCTGATGGCTTGGCGGCTGGTAAGGGTGTAACGGTGGCTGAAACAGTTACACAAGCAGAAAGTGCCATTGATGCAATTTTTCAAGGGCAATTTGGCAGTGCTGGTGAGTTTGTCGTCATTGAAGAATGTTTGATTGGGCAAGAAGTATCAGTTTTAGCATTGACTGATGGGTTAACAATTAGACCCTTGTTACCAGCGCAAGATCATAAGCGGATTGGTGACGGCGATACAGGCGAAAATACTGGCGGGATGGGAGCATACAGCCCCGCACCCATCGCTACACCAGAGTTGATGGCACGCATTCAAACAGAAGTATTAGAAAGAGCGATCGCCACCTTAAGAGCTAAAGGCATTGATTACCGAGGCGTGCTGTATGCTGGGTTAATGATTGCACCCGATGGCGATTTGAAGGTTTTGGAATTTAACTGTCGCTTTGGCGATCCCGAAACCCAGGTGATTTTACCACTGTTAGAAACACCCCTAGAAGAATTGATTCTAGCTTGCGTACAGCAGCGCTTAAGTGAATTGCCGCCCATTGCTTGGAAAGGGGGAGCATCTGCGACTGTCGTTGCCGCTTCCGGTGGTTATCCAGGAGAATATCAAAAAGGCCAGGTGATTACTGGCATTGAGCAGGCAGAAGCAGCAGGAGCAACTGTATTTCATGCAGGTACGAAATTGAACCAGCAACAAGAAATAGTCACAGACGGGGGTCGAGTATTAAATGTGACCGGAATCGGAGAAAATTTTGAGCAAGCGATCGCTCAAGCCTACGCTAGTATCCAACATATCCAGTTTCAGGGAATGTATTACCGAAGAGATATAGGGCATAAAGTGGTTAATGGATAAATTAACTGAGTATCCCCAGATAATTAAGCGTATCCTTACTGAGTACGTAGAACTATGCAACCGTCGTTCTAACCGAGACATCGAAAGATTCTTAATTATCGATGAGCCAAAGGGTCACTATATTTGGATGAACCTTGGTTGGCAAAATGGCGAACGCATTACTGGTATGACTGTCTACGTTCGGATTCGAGATGGCAAATTCTGGATTGAGGAAGATTGGACTGAAGATGGAATCGCAACTGACCTAGTTGGTGCAGGTGTTGCCAAAGAAGATATAGTTTTGGCATTCCATGAGCCTAAAATGCGGCAGTACACAGATTTTGCAGTAGCATCCTAGCGATCGCTAATTTTTTAGTTGTTGGGGTTTGAGGAAAACAGGAGAGAGAAAGTTAAACTAATGCCTAATACCCTTCAGGAGTGCTGAGTGCAGGGCGTTGAGCCAGTGCTGAATTGGTAATCTCACTTATGTTACTTGGAACTTGGAACTGTTTTGCTCAATGCCCACTTGCCCTGAGCGAAGCCGTTCGCGTAGCGTCTCGCAGAGAAGGGATGCCTCATTCCCCATTTCCCTAACATATTTGTCAAATTAACTGTTAATTTTTAAGTTGTTGGGCTTTATAACAAAGACTACTAACAACTTTATTTAAGATGCTAAGTCTGTTCAAATCAATTCGAGATGCGATCGCAAGTTGGTGGTCGGAGTTCACTCTCCAAACTAAACTGCTGGCTGTGGCCACAATGGTAGTTTCGTTGGTGATGAGTGGTTTAACCTTCTGGGCTGTAAATACAATTCAGCAGGATGCGCAGATGAATGATACCCGCTTTGGTCGTGATTTGGGGCTGCTGCTTGCTGCCAACGTTGCCCCCCTGGTCGCGGACAATAATCTCACCGAGGTCGCCCGATTTTCTCAACGTTTCTATAGCAGCACCTCTAGCGTGCGTTATATGCTTTATGCCGATGAAAACGGGGAAATCTTTTTTGGCATTCCTTTTTGGGAAGCCGAGGTAGAAAATTCCCTTACCATTAAACGGCGGATACAACTGCCAGAAGATTATCCTGGTGATGGGGAAAAGCCGATGGTGCGGCAACACACAACCCCAGATGGGACAGTCACCGATGTATTTATTCCCCTGATTGTCAATAAAAAATACTTAGGTGTATTAGCGATCGGGTTCAACCCCAATCAAACCGCTGTTATCTCTACCAATTTTACCCGCGATGTCACCATTGCCGTTTTTATCACAATTTGGGTAATGGTGATTTTGGCAGGAGTGATTAACGCTTTGACCATCACCAAGCCGATTAAAGAACTACTGGTGGGGGTAAAGCAAATTGCTACCGGGAATTTTAAGCAGCGGATTAATTTACCTTTAGGCGGCGAACTAGGAGAATTAATTTTCAGCTTTAATGAGATGGCAGAGCGATTAGAGCGCTATGAAGAACAGAACATTGAAGAACTAACCGCAGAAAAAGCCAAGCTAGAAACTTTAGTTTCCACGATCGCAGATGGTGCTGTGTTGATTGACAACAACATGCAGGTGATTTTAGTCAACCCCACAGCAGAGCGAATTTTTGGCTGGGAAGCCGCTAATGTAGTCGGTTGCAATGTCTTGCATCACTTGCCAGCATCAGTACAAATCGAAATCACCCGTCCTTTGTACGAAATGGCAGTAGGCGAATGCGAAAGCGCCGAATTCCGAATTTTTATTAACCAACCCACCCCACGGACGATCCGCATTCTTTTGACTACAGTACTCAACCTGCAAAGAGAAAGCATCAAAGGTATTGCGATTACTATTCAAGATATAACCCGTGAAGTCGAACTAAACGAGGCAAAAAGTCAATTTATCAGCAACGTTTCTCACGAACTGCGAACGCCTCTATTTAACATTAAAACTTATATTGAAACCCTGCACGACTACGGCGAAGACTTGGCTTTACAAGAACGGCAAGAGTTTCTGCAAACAGTCAACCATGAAACCGATCGCCTCACCCGCCTAGTTAACGATGTTTTGGATTTATCAAAACTCGAATCTGGTCGCAACTACAGCTTTGATGGCGTAGATTTAGCCCAAGCGATCGAGCAAACCCTGCGTACTTACCAACTCAATGCCAAAGATAAAGGTGTTGAACTTGTTCAGGAAGTTGCCCCTAATTTGCCGCTAGTATTAGGTAATTACGATCTATTAGTACAAGTGTTTGGCAACCTGATTGGTAATGCGCTTAAATTCACCAAAGCCGGTGGTAAAGTAGCAATCCGCGCCTACCAACTAGATTTCAACCCCAGTCACACCGAATCTGTACCAGTGCGGATTGAAATTTCCGATACTGGAATTGGCATCGCCACAGAAGATCAACACTCAATTTTTGAACGCTTTTTCCGCGTAGAAAACCGAGTTCACACCCTAGAAGGTACGGGTTTAGGTTTATCGATTGTTAGAAATATCATCGACAGACATCGTAGTAAAGTTCATCTAGTGAGTGAAGTCGGCATTGGCACCACTTTTTGGTTTGACTTAGCCATATTTGAAGAAAAAGCGCCGTTGATACAAGTTGAAGCTATTGCGGAAACATCCAAAATTACCACAGTTTGAAAATTGCAGAAGCATCCAAAATCATCACAACCTGAAGATTAAGGATTGAGTATGGTTTGTTATTTTTGACCATTCCTGATAGTGGCAATTTTGGATGAAGCTTTTGAAGAAATTGCCACACTTTATTCAATTTATACATAAGAGTTGATTAGCGATCGCTCTCTAGGTGGATCGTCTCACAAAATCGCATTGCTCTCTTTTGAATCTAGAAATACTACACTAACTGTTCGCATAGTTGTTGATATAACTGTCATTGACAATCTTGGTGCAAGCAGTATTGAATTTTGCCTAATTGTGGCTCAATTAATTATGTATACAAGTTACGGAATGTTTATTCTGCCAAATTCTTGGGAAATATTAAAATTATCAACTTCTTCTCAAAATTTTAACTTGACCCTATGACGACGCTGGCAGCAATCCCCGATTCAAATCCATTGCCGTATATCCCTGGTTATGCCATTGTTAAGCAGCTATATGCAGGTTCTCAGACAATAGTTTATCGAGCAGTGCAGGAGTCAAGTCAGCGTCCGGTGGTGATTAAACTATTACGGCAAGACTACCCCAACTTTAACGAGTTATTACAGTTTCGTAACGAGTATGCAATTACCAAAAATCTCAACATTCCTGGCATAATCCACCCATTGAGCCTAGAAGCATACGCTAACAGCTATGCCTTAGTAATGGAAGACTTTGGCGGCATTTCCCTACGGGATTATACCCAAAATTATTCCCTATCTTTAGAGGAATTTTTAGAAATAGCCCGACAAATTGCTGATATTCTCCATGAAGTCTGCCAGCATCGAGTCATCCACAAAGATATCAAACCTGCCAACATTCTGATTCATCCAGAATCACAACAAGTCAAGCTGATTGACTTCAGCATTGCCTCCCTCCTCCCCCGCGAAACCCAGGAAATCCAAAATCCGAATGTGTTGGAAGGAACCCTTGCCTATCTTTCCCCAGAGCAAACCGGACGAATGAATCGCGGCATTGATTACCGCAGTGATTTCTATGCTTTAGGGGTGACATTGTACGAACTTTTGACTGGACAATTACCCTTTCAATCCAACGATCCGATGGAGTTAGTACACTGTCATTTAGCCAAGCTGCCACTCGCTCCACACAGTATTAATCCAGAAATTCCCGCGATCGCCTCAGAGATAGTATTGAAGTTAATGGCGAAAAATGCCGAAGATCGGTATCAAAGCGCCTTGGGTTTGAAATATGACTTAGAATGCTGTCTCAATCAATGGAAAGCAACGGGTAGAATAGAAACCTTTGTCTTGGGACAACGGGATGTGTGCGATCGCTTCATTATCCCCGAAAAACTCTATGGGCGAAACACAGAAGTTACAACCTTGCTCAAAGCTTTTGAGCGCGTCGCTAATGGCAGTTCAGAAATGATGCTAGTAGCAGGATTTTCCGGGATTGGTAAAACTGTGGCGATCAATGAAGTCCATAAACCGATTGTCAGACAACGCGGTTACTTCATCAAAGGCAAGTACGATCAGTTTCAGCGTAATATTCCGTTTAGTGGCTTTATGCAAGCCTTTCGCGATCTGATGGGACAACTGCTGAGTGAGAGTAATGTCCAATTGGCGGCGTGGAAAGCGAAAATTTTGGTTGCTGTAGGTGAAAACGGACAAGCAATTGTTGATGTGATCCCGGAACTAGAGCGAATTATCGGTCAACAGCCGCCAGTCCCAGAACTATCTGGTAATGCTGCCCAAAATCGTTTTAATTTGCTATTTCAGAAATTTATCGAGGTTTTCACCACCCCTGAGCATCCGCTAGTGATGTTTCTAGATGACTTGCAATGGGCAGACTCGGCATCTCTGAATTTACTGCAATTATTGATCGGTGAAGCCAATTCTGGATATTTACTCATTCTGGGTGCTTATCGAGATAATGAAGTTTTTCCGACTCATCCCTTGATACTAACGCTGGAACAGATTCAGCAAGCCCAAGCTACCGTCAATACCATTGCCCTGCAACCCTTGTCCGAAATAACGGTGAATCAATTGGTGGCAGACACCTTAAGTTGTCCTAATGAACTGGCTCAACCCCTGACGCAATTGGTATATCAGAAAACCAAAGGGAATCCCTTTTTTACAACGCAGTTTCTCAAAGCACTGCACGAAGAGGGTTGCATTCAGTTCCAGCCAGAACTGGGTTACTGGCAATGCGATCTGGCTTCGGTGCGGCAGTTGGCATTGACCGATGGAGTGGTAGAGTTCATGGCATTGCAGTTACAAAAACTTCCGGTGGATACACAGGAGCTTTTGAAACTGGCGGCTTGTATTGGCAACCAATTTGATTTGAAGACCTTGGCAATGGTCTCTGAAAAATCACTTATTGATATAGCGACCAACCTATGGACGGCGTTACAAGAAGGGCTGATTCTCCCCATTAGCGAAACCTACAAGTTCTTCCAATCAAATAACTCAGACCATATCGATCGCGGTGGTGAGATTGTCGTTCCTTATAAATTCTTGCACGATCGCGTCCAACAAACTGCTTATAGTCTGATTCCAGAAGATCGAAAACAGTCTATCCACTTCCAAATTGGACAACAACTGTGGGCAAATACGCCGGAAGCAGAGCGAGAAGGGAAAATTTTTGAAATTGTCAATCAATTGAACTACGGTCTGAAATTGACATCTCAAAAAAGTTCTCCTGGATTGTTGAATGCACAAAATGGTGACGAAATCTCCAGGCTGCAAGAATTGGATCTAGCTCAACTGAACCTGCTTGCAGGACAAAAAGCCAAGGCAGCAACCGCCTATGAAATGGCAAATAAATACTTCACAGCAGGGCTGGCAGCGCTCCCAGAAAACGGTTGGTCAGATCGTTACGACCTGACCCTTGCCCTTTATACAGAAGCGGCTGAAATTGAGTACCTGACTGCCCATTTCGAGCAGGCAGAACGACTTTCAGAAATTGTTCTTCAGCACGCCCAGGATTTGCTGCAAAAGGTGAAGATGTATGAAATCAAAATCTATTTCTACATTGCTCAGAATCAAATGCTGGCAGCAATCGACATCTGTCTGCAAGTGCTGGAATTTTTGGGCGAACCGCTGTTTAAAGAACCTCCACAGGAGTTAGCGATCGAGGATTTAATTAACCTTCCAGAGATGCTCGATCCGCACAAGTTAGCAGCCATGCGAATTGCGATCGCAATGGTCACTCCCAGCCTGAACGCTAAACCAGAGTTGTTACCACCGATTGCTTACACACTAGTGAACCTATCGATTCAATTTGGCAATTCGGCATTTTCAGCATTTGGCTACACTTTCTATGGCCTGGTTTTATGTGGTACCCCAACCGGAATTGAAAAAGGCTATCGGTTTGGACAATTAGGATTAAAATTGCTGGAGCGCTTCAACGACAGGAAATTGTATGCAAAAGTAATTAACATTTTTGATGTGTTTGTGCGCCACTGGCAAGAACCCGCTCGGAAAACCATCGCTCCTTTACGTGAAGCTATTCAGGTTGGATTAGAAATGGGTGATGTAGAGTATGCCTGCTACAACGCCGCCTCCTACTGTAACTATCTTTTCTTCATCGGTGAAGCACTGGAGCAGGTAAATCAGCAACAGCAAAAATACATCGATCTGTTGTTGAAATTCAAACAAGAATATCAAATTTATTTCAGCCAGATTTGTCGTCAGCTGGTGTTGAATTTGATGGGAGCAGCAGAAGATCCCTTAATACTAGTTGGAGAGAGTTTCGACGAGCAAAAAATGCTGCCGATTTTAATTGAAACTCAAAACGGAACTCTCTTGTTCCTGCTCCATCTGGCAAAGACCATTCTTCTGTTCATCTTTGAAGACTATCAGCAGGCACTTATCCATGCTCAAGAAGCTGAAAAATACCTGGGAAACATGGTTGGCTTCTTGCAGTTTGCCGAACATAATTTCTATTACTCCCTCGCTCTTTTGGCTACCTGTTCAAATGGCAATGAAGCAGAGCAACAATCGGCACTAGAAAAAGTTGCAGAAAACCAGAAATTGATGAGTCAATGGGCTTTTCACGCTCCTGCCAATCATCAACATAAATACGATTTAGTTGAAGCAGAGCGGGCAAAAATTTTAGGTCATTTAGACGCAATCACTTACTATAAAAAAGCCATTCAGGGGGCAAAAGAAAACGACTACATCCAAGAAGAAGCACTCAGCAATGAGCTGGCCGCCAAATTCTACCTAGCTTGGGGCAAAGAGAAGCTGGCCGCAGACTATATGCAACAAGCCTACTACTGCTACGCCCATTGGGGTGCAAAGGCGAAAGTTGCCCATTTAGAAGAACAATATCCGCAACTACTAACAGCCATTCTCCAATCGCCTAATCTTGCTATCACATCTACGGCAACCATCCCCTTAACTTTGATGAAAAGTGTAACTAAAAGTTCTAGCAACCAAAATTTATACTTAGATTTACAAGCGGTGATGAAAGCCGCACAAGCCATCTCTCAAGAAATTGAATTAGAGAAACTGTTGGCAACCTTGATGCAGATCGCGATCGCCAATGCTGGCGCCCAAATCGGTCATTTGGTTCTTCGCCAAGAGGAACAATGGTTAGTTGTAGCTCAAGCCGATCGAGAACTGGTAAAAACTTTAGAAATTCCCCTGGAGCAATACTCAGAAATTCCCCAAAGTTTGATTTATGCAGTAGCAAGAACTCAAGAGACGGCTGTGTTTGAAGACTTGAGTACAGCAGTGCAATTTGCCAGCGATCGCTACACAATCGCTCACCAGCCCAAATCAGTTTTATGTACTCCCATTAGTCGCCAAGGAAAACTCATCGGTATTTTGTACCTGGAGAACAACTTAATTTTAGGCGCTTTTACCAGCGAGCGCATCGAGATTCTCCAACTCCTAACTAGTCAAGCCGCTATCTCTGTGGAAAATGCTCGTTTGTATCAACAAACCGAAAACTATTCTTACACCCTAGAAGCAGAGGTAGAACACAAAACCCAAGCTCTCAACCAAAAAGCCCAAGATTTAGAGCAGACCTTGAAAAAATTGCAGCAAACTCAAGGACAATTAATTCATAGCGAAAAAATGTCATCCCTCGGTCAATTGGTAGCTGGTATTGCTCACGAAATTAACAATCCAGTTAATTTTATTAAGGGTAATCTCACCCATACAGAAAATTACATTCAAGATATGATGCGTTTGCTGATGCTTTATCAGCAAGAATATCCCCAACCTAATCCAGCTATTCAAGCGATGAAGGAAGAAATTGAGCTTGATTTTCTGTTTAAAGATGCTAATCAAACCTTAGAATCTATGAAGATTGGTAGCGATCGCATCAGCAAAATTGTCCAGAGTTTACGCAACTTTGCTCGCTTAGATGAAGCCGAAATCAAAGCTGTAGATTTACACAGTGGGATTGAAAGTACGCTGTTAATTTTGCAACATCGCTTACAAGCTTCTGAAAATCAACCCGAAGTGCGTGTCATTAAGGAGTATGGCAATCTACCTCTGGTGACTTGTTATCCTAGCCAGTTGAATCAAGTCTTCCTAAATCTGATTAACAATGCCATTGATGCGATTCGAGATAATCCCCAAAGCAGCCAACACCCAGAAATTCGGATTCGTACTGGAGTGATAGATCGTGAATGGTTACGAATTGCGATCGCCAATACAGATAGTAGCATTCCTGTAAATCTGCAAGAGCGAATTTTTGAACCGTTTTTCACTACAAAACCCATTGGTCGCGGTCAAGGTTTGGGCTTATTTGTCTGCTATTCCATTATCCAACAACATCGCGGTACTTTAACTGTGCGTTCTCAGCCCACTGAGGGAACTGAATTTGAGATTGTTCTCCCTATCTATTAGACATCTTGCAAAAGTTACTTTTGCTTTCCGGTTGGGGAAAGGTTACTGGGTTTGAAAAAATTCCATACCTTTACAATACTGCACGCTTTGTGGATTTTTAACTCGGAATTGGATTTGGGAAAAGGTTAAAGGGTAAAGGTTAAAGGTTTCTTCTTTCCCCTTTACCCTTTACCCTTTTCCCTACAAATGCCAAGAAGTCTCTGGAGGCGGAGCCTTCCAGAATGGGTTAAGAGCCTGGAGGCTCTTAACCAGTCAGAGCCAAGGCTATATCTTACAGCTATTTTCAGGTAAATAGACCACGCGGTAGGGGCACAGCATTGCTGATATGTGTCAACTTCAGCGTAAAAACTTTTCATTGTGACTAGCCAATTTAAGTATTTTAGAATAGTTTAGTAGTATTAAAAACTACTAATTTACCGTGAAAAATTCTACTGAAAGTTCTCAACAAGACCTCAGTTTACCCAAGATAGAAGTAGACCAGCTGCTTCTGGAATGGCATGAAAATCCAGCAGCTTACGTAAGTAATATATGTATCAATCAGTTGTTTGAATATCAAGTAGAAAAAACACCTGAGCAAATTGCGGTGATTTTTGAAGACAAACAAATTTCTTATCAAGAACTTAACCAGCGAGCTAATCAACTAGCGCACTATCTACAAACCCTGAATGTCAAACCAGAGGTTTTAGTTGGCATTTTCCTAGAGCGATCGCTAGAAATGATTGTTGGACTATTAGCCATCCTCAAAGCAGGCGGAGCTTATGTCCCCTTAGATCCAGCCTATCCCTCAGAGCGCCTAGCTTTAATGCTAGAGGACTCACAGTTATCGATACTGCTGACACAACAAAATTTACTTTCAAAGCTTCCAGAGCATCAGGCCCATATAGTTTGTCTAGATAACGATAAAGAGGCAATTACTCAACAAAGTCAGGAGAATCTAACCTGTCTAGCGACAGATAAAAACCTGTCTTATGTCATTTACACCTCCGGTTCGACTGGTAAACCGAAAGGGGTAGCTATTGAACATCACAGCACAGTCGCTCTGTTGCATTGGGCAAAAGAAGTTTTTACAACAGAGGATCTAGCTGGAGTGCTAGCAGCAACATCTATTTGCTTCGATCTCTCAGTTTTTGAAATATTTGTTCCCCTCAGTTTGGGTGGTAAGGTGATTTTGGCAGAAAATGCCTTGTATTTACCTACCTTACTTGCCGCTCAAGAAGTCACTCTCATCAATACAGTGCCATCTGCGATCGCAGAGTTACTCAGAATTCAAGGTATACCCGCTTCTGTTCGCATCGTTAACTTAGCCGGCGAACCTCTACAAAATCGTTTGGTGCAGCAGATATATACGTTGGACAATATTCAAAAAGTCTTTAATCTATACGGCCCTACAGAAGATACAACCTATTCCACATTTGCCTTAGTTAACAAAGGTGATAGCAGTGTGACTATCGGTCGTCCGATAACCAACACATACTGTCTTTTGTTGGACGAACAAATGCAGATAGTCCCCACAGGTGTTTCTGGAGAACTATATATTGGCGGCGAGGGACTAGCTAGAGGCTATCTCAACCGTCCAGAACTGACAGATCAGCGATTTATTCCCAACCCTTTTGAGGAGGCAGGAGGCAGGCGGTCACTGAGCGTAGCTGAAGTGAGGCAGAAGGCAGGAGGGAGTAAATTATATAAAACTGGGGATTTAGCTCGTTACTTACCAGAAGGCAACATTGAGTATATTGGGCGCATTGACCAACAAGTAAAGATTCGCGGCTTCCGGATTGAGCTAGGAGATATTGAAACTGCACTGTGGCAACATCCTGATGTGCAAGAAGTTGTAGTGATTGCTAAAGAATTTTCCCCTGGCGACCAACGCCTAGTAGCTTACGTAGTTCTCAAGCCCGAATCATCAGACACGAATGTTGGTAATTTACGCCGTTTTATCAAACAGAAATTGCCTGACTACATGATCCCTTCTCGCTTTGTGCAATTGAGTGCTTTACC
The DNA here is from genome assembly GCF_034530955.1 of Nostoc sp. DedQUE05. Taxonomy (NCBI): domain Bacteria; kingdom Bacillati; phylum Cyanobacteriota; class Cyanophyceae; order Nostocales; family Nostocaceae; genus Nostoc; species Nostoc sp. DedQUE05. Next base: position 13,656 of record NZ_JAVRCB010000027.1, read on the forward strand.
CTTAACAGCTAACGGAAAAGTCGATCGTAAGGCGCTCCCAGCACCCGTTCAAACTTTGAATGCAAATGAGAAGTTTGTTGCTCCTCGCACTCCTATTGAGGAACGAGTAGCAGAAATTTGGTCTACTGTATTGGGTCTAAAAAACATTGGCGTTCATGACAATTTCTTAGCGTTGGGAGGACATTCCTTACTAGCCTTTCAGATCCTCTGCCGTATCCGCGATATCTTTCAAGTTGAGTTATCAATGCGGCATTTCTTTGAAGCGCCCACCATCTCTGAAATAGCCCAAAGCATCATACAAGCACAACAGGAAAACATAGGATGTTCTGTGCCAATACAATCTATTGGGCGCGATGGCGATTTACCGCTTTCTTTTGGGCAAGAACGGTTGTGGTTTATTGACCAGTTAGTACCCAATCATGCTTTTTACAATGTTCCCGAAGCCTTTCGCCTCAAAGGTGTACTCAACGCCACAATATTAGAGCAGAGCTTGAATGAAATTATCAAACGTCATGAAGTCCTACGAACTACATATTCCAGTTTGAACGGACAACCCATACAGGTCATCCACTCAACTTTTCCCATCAAACTCTTAGTGGTGAATCTCCAAGGGCTGTCTCCAGACGAGCAAGAATCTCAAGTCCATCAGATCGTACTTAAAGAAGCCCAACGTCCTTTCAATTTAGTTCAAGGACCATTGCTACGAACAACATTGCTGCAATTGAGTTCAGAGGAACATATATTCCTCCTCAACCTACACCACATTCTTTGTGATGATTGGTCTTTAAGTGTTTTGTTCGAGGAACTGTCAACTCTCTATCAAGCTTTTTCCACTGGCAACCCCTCTACTCTTCCTAACTTAGCTATTCAGTATGCAGACTTTGCAGCTTGGCAACGGCAGTCGCTACAAGGTGAAATATTAAATAATAAGCTTGTTTATTGGCAGCAACATTTGAGTGGCAGTCTACCTATATTAGAATTGCCCACCGATTATCCACGACCATTAGAGCCAACATATCAGGGTGCGCGTCAATCGGTCGTTATCCCCAAATCCCTAACAGATGCCCTCAATGTTCTCTCGCGCCAAGAGAGTACTACCTTGTTTATGACCTTGTTGGCAGCATTCCAGACACTCCTATTTCGCTACACAGGGCAAGAAGACATTTTAGTAGGCGCTCCGATAAGCGATCGCCACCGTTCTGAATTAGAAGGGCTAATTGGGTTTTTGCTCAATACTTTGGTATTGCGAACCAACTTGTCTGACTCTCCAAGTTTCCGGCAGTTGTTAGGCCGAGTCCGGGAAGTAGCTTTATCGGGTTATACTCACCAAGACTTACCGTTTGAGAAGCTAGTTGATGCTCTACAAATCGAGCGAGGCTTGAACCAGAATCCACTAATTTCAGTGATGTTTCATCTTCAGAATACCCCAAGACCTAAGCTGACTGTTCCCGGATTGACAATGAACCGTCTGGAAATTGATAACGGGACATCCAAGTTCGATCTATACCTGGAACTGCGCGAGACAGCAGCAGGGATATCTGGCAACTTGGAATATAATACTGACCTATTTAAAGCTGAGACGATCGCTCTGATGGTGGAAAATTTTTCTACTCTAGTACAGAGTATTGTCTCTAACCCAGACCAGACAATTTCCAACTTACCCCTGTTAACATTCCCTAGCGATCGGCAAACTAAGCGAGTATACAACGGCAATATAGATATTCGCAGTCTACCAGAGCCTGAATTGGATAGAAGCGATTTGGAAGCAAAATTTGTCGCACCTCGTACTCTGATTGAGTCACAAATGGCTGAAATTTGGCGCCGAGTTTTAGCGATCGCAGAAGTTGGGATTCACGATAATTTCTTTGAGCTTGGCGGTAATTCCCTACTAGCATCTAGGTTGATTTTTTTGGTGAGAGAAACCTTTCAAGTAGATTTACCTCTAAAAAGCTTGTTTGAAAAATCCACCATAGAAGCGCTGGCTCAGGTAATAGAGACAGTGCGTCGAGATGGCGCTTCTGCTTTAACCAGTGCGATCGATCTAAAATCTGAGGTAGTACTCGATCCCGCCATCGATGCTCAAGGAAGGACTGTTGTTCAGGTCGATGAATTGCGTCATGTTTTTCTCACAGGAGCTACAGGCTTTTTGGGGGCTTTTTTAATTGATGAACTGCTACATCAAACTCAAGCAAAAATATACTGCCTAGTGCGCTCCCCGAACGAGCATGAAGGGTTAGAAAAGATTCAACAAAACCTAGAAAAATATTCCCTTCATCACCCAAATTTTAGCTCTAATGTAATTGCAATTCCGGGAGACTTAGAACAGCCATGTTTGGGTCTTCCTATTGAACAGTTTGAAAAATTGGGTTTGCAAATTGATGCTATTTATCACAGTGCTGCCCAAGTGAATTTTGCTAAACCATACCCTGCAATCAAGGAACCCAATGTTATCGGAACTCAAGAAGTTCTCAGATTAGCTTGTATGGGCAAAATTAAACCAATGCATTACATTTCTACTGTTGCTGTTTTTGGTGCAATCAACCATTTTACAGGACAAAAACTAGTTTACGAAGATGACGATATCCAGCTTTGTAAAGACTATGTTGCTTTGGATCTCGGCTATTCTCAAACCAAATGGGTAGCCGAAAATCTTGTATGGGTTGCCAAGTCCAGGGGAATACCTGTTAGCATCTTCAGAACAGGATTTCTCATGGGAGATAGCAAAACAGGTATTGCTCATACAAAAGATGCTTATGTGCCTAGAGTTATTAAAGGATGCATACAGCTTGGTAGTTATCCTGAACTCATAGATCAAAAAGAAGAAATGATTCCTGTGGATTATGCCAGCAGAGCAATTGTCCATTTATCCAAAAAGCAAGAATCTCTAGGAAAAGCTTTCCATATAGTACCGCCACCAGACCAAAATATTCCACTCATCGAGCTTTTTGAGGTTATTTGTTCTTATGGCTACCAACTCAAGAAGTTACCATATACTCAGTGGAAAGATGAGCTAATTGCAAGTTTCAGGCACTCTCAGGAAAATGCTTTACATCCGCTTTTATCGATGATGTCTGAAAAAGTCTATCAAGATTCTTTGACAATCATGGAGTTGTATCAAAATACAGTTGATTATGACTATCAAAATACCCTCAATGGATTGGCAGATTCTGCAATTGTTTGTCCACCAATGGATGTTAAACTATTTGATAAATACTTCTTATATTTCGTTAGTAGTGGTTTCTTAAATTCACCACCTTTAAGACAGGAGTAAATGTTCGCGCTATAATTTTCAGCTTAACATCTCCTTCAACTTTCTTCAGTAATTCTGGAGTGTATAGTGTGATTTACCTAATATTGAAGAAGACAATGTTTGGCTGGCAGACCGGAATTGTTGTACACTCAAGTTCTTATTTGGTATTGCTGCTGAAAAACGCTACTTTATTATCCAAGAGCATCAAAGTATGCCTTGGCATACGACTGATGATTTCTGATTAGCGGCCCAAAACAATAGTGACATTGTATTTGGTGCCGATGATGGTCAACTGTTAAAGGCACGTCGTATAAAAGGGGATCATCTTACTTTTGCAAAAGTGAGATGCTCCCCTCTTTAGTTCTGTATTAGACTCAACACAGAAGCGTTATATTCTCAACTCTTTAGAAAATCCAAATCAAGACCTTAATATCACGAACAACAAACAGACCAATAATAAACCCAAAAGTAACAGCAAAGCCTGATTGCGTTTTACCCAACTTTTCACAGTTGCTGCAAAACTGTTAGTGTAACGCTGCTGTTCCAACTCTAACTTTGTCTCTTCAATATTTTGGTAGAGGGTACAGTCTTTGGCGTAGGGACGTTTAGGAAAATTGCAAGTATCATCAGCGTGATAGGTGCAGGTGTCGCACAGATACCCATCCCCAGCGGCGCGGTGCAATGGAATACCGGGATGACCGTAAGCTTTGAGTGTAGTCCGGCAATAGGGACAACTAATAGCTTGACTATCAACAAGTTGATGGCAGTGGGGACAAGATACAGTAGCCAAAACCTTTAGCGCAAATAGGTAAACACTTTGATTCTAGCCATTCTTGGATTTTACGAGCAATAGAGGCAAAAATTTTTACAAGGGAGAAATTAGCGGATACAATTGTAAAGTTGGATGCCTCTCGGTGCTAGTATGATTGCTGACTATGGCTCGATACTGCAAAACATTTTTCAAGCGATCGTTCCAAATAGTAACGAATCTGATGTAGAGCAAAAGATAGTAGTTCCCCTCTTGCACATACTTGGTTATAGCAATGCCGATTGGCAATCTCAAGTTGTAATTCTACAATCTAAGCTTGATTTCCTAGTGGGTCAACCAGATTCCGCTTTAATAAAACCAGCCTATTTAATTATTGAAGTTAAAGCACCCAGTAAAAACATTGCCCACAGCGTTTGGCAAATTAATAATTACATGCGTCACACTGGGTCTGTTATCGGTCTGTTAACCAACGGCTATGATTTTCGTATACTTTATAACTATGATAAAAAAATTACAACTATTGTAGAGTATTCCCAAGCCACACTTATTCATAAATATCGGTCATTTTACAAAATTTTATCCAAAAAAACTTATTTAAACTTTACTTCTACTTTGTATAAAAACCAACAAAATATTCGCTTACAGTTTTTAAATTTAATCTCAAAAGAGGTGCAACAAGAAGATATGTTGGGTTTATTCAACAAAGGTAAGACTTCTCCCATTTCAACACAGCAAACAAGTGAAGAAAAAATTTTAGTTTCAGAAACTAAGGAGGAACGTAAATCAATGATTATTACTGTATTTAATAACAAAGGAGGGGTAGGTAAAACTACAACAACTATCAACCTTGCTGCTGCTCTCAACAAGCTAGGTAAACGAGTGCTGCTGATTGATATTGACGCTCAAGCTAATCTGACAATGGGATTAGGAATAGATCCTTTAGATGACATTGAAAAGCTAGGTAAAAAAGATATTACCCATCTACTGACTGAACCAAGAACTAGCTTAGAAGAAACGATTATTCATAAAAATTGGGATGATGTTGAACTAGATATTGTTCCATCTCACATTCGTTTGAGTGAGCTAGAAGCTACGTTGACTATGACACCAGATATTGATCGTATATTGGCAAAAAAGCTGAAGAAATACCGTAATGAATATGATTATGTCTTGATCGATCCACCTCCATCATTTGGTAAAGTTAACAATATTTCATTAATGGCATCTTCAGGAGTTTTAATTCCTACTCATTTATCTGCCTATCCCATTCGAGCATTAGAGTATGTCATTAATAGGGCTATTGGAGTCCATCAATTTAGAGATGAACCACTGCCGATTATTGGTATTGCAGTTAGTATGTACAATCGAGCAGCAACTAAGGTTGCTTTGTCTATGACTCAGCAAATTTTGGATATTTTATCAAAGAATCCTGAAAGTAAAAATGTAGAGTTATTTCCTCAAGATACATGGATTCCAAGCCTGAGCATAGTTTCAAGTACGCCTAATAAAGGGTATCCAATTTGCTTTGCCGAATTTGATAAAGAATTAAGCTCTAAAGATAAAGAAACAGCACAGGATGCTTTTAACTGCTATATGAAACTAGCTAAACACTTTATTTCTGTTGCCAAAGAAGAGGAATAAAAAAATGAATAACTCAGAACGTCAGAATCGCATTGTTGAGTATTTACGTATTAAGCCAATTTCGCACGGTCAAATTTACACTTTTCAAATTGCCATACCAGAATCCGAAGTTCTAGAAATTACTTTGGAAAAACGTGAACAATTAGAAAGAAGTCTTACTCAACAAGGTAGTAATTTAATTCCTCTAATTGTTCGTCGTACTGAAGCGTATAGCGAAGAAGAAGAGTATGAGGTTGTCTTTGGTGCTGATTGGTGTCTTGTTGCTAAAGAACTTGATATTGAAAAGCTTTGGGTTTGGGTATTTGATATGAATGATCAGCAAGCTGCTGTTGCTAAAGAAGAAATGCAGCAATTGCTAGGATTTTCATATTCCACTCCTGTTATATTACCCTCTGGTGCTGAACAAACAGAATCAACTGAAACAATAGTTGAACAGCTTGATAAATTTTTTCGGCAATTAGCAGCAACACTAAACCATAAGATTGAGCAAGTCGCTGTGTCCGTAAAAAAAATAGAAACTTATAATAGCCGTGAAACAGATATTTATAACAAAATAGAAATTCTTACTCAAAAAGTAGAAATTCTTACTCAAAAATTTGAACAATCTGCTACATACGTTAAAAAAATTGAGGAACCTGAAAGTAAGCAGACAATAGCTCAGAACGAAACTGAAAGTCTTACTAAGCAACTTGAACAAGTAGCTCAATCTGTCAAAAACATTGAAAGTATTATAAACAAGTTGTCTGAAGTTGATCCCGGAAGGTTAGTTACAGGAGAGAACAAGATTAACCTTAACACTATTAAAACGGCTAAAGAATTAGAAAGATACAAAATACCACAAATAGGCCCCAAGAGAGCGGAAGCAATTGTTAGACTACGCGAGCGTAAAGGCAAACTTCAATCACTAACAGAATTGATGGAGGTAAAAGGAATTACTCAAACAATACTTAAAGTATTTGATACTTACCTATTTTGTGAGTAAGTCATTGCCTACCATTTCCAGTCTTTCTCTGTGTCTGTGCGTGAAACATTGAGCTATTTCCTAACCCTGCATCTGTCGCAATGCATTAAACGCCTTACCTCGCAACCCAACTGGTAACAACGATAAAGCTAAACCAGTCCAAGCTTTAGCAGCCGAAAAAGACTGTCCCGCTAAAACTAGCTCTCTGCCTTTTTGCGTTTCACCCTTTTCAATTAAACGCAAACCTAATAATAATTGCGTTTCAGTTAAACGATTTTTCCTGACTTTCTCTAATTTTTCAGACTCAAACTTATAACTTTCTAAATACTGAATTTTATCAAATAAATAAGGAATGGCTCGATTGATACCTTGCTGTTCTGCATGAGAGCGATATTCCATCAATAATTCTGGTAAGTAATAGCCCTTTTTTCCAGCCAAAGCCAGACGTACAAATAAATCATTATCCTCACAATTTTGCAGATTTGGCTGCATATATCCTAATTCTTGCAAGGTTTTACGGCGAAATAATGTCGCCCCAACTTGAAAACTTTGCTGAATAAATACGACTTCTAACAAATTGTTTACAACACCTGCTGGTAAATTCTTTCTACCCCAACGATGAGAATTTTCTTGAGTTTTTGCCTCATCGCGCACATTGTTAATATCAATTATCCAATGGTCTGTACCAACAAAATCAATGCTAGAGTCTTGAGCAAGAATAGCTGATGTACTTGCGAGAAAATCGGGTGTTAGGCGGTCGTCATCATCAAATTTAATAAAATATTCACCACTGGCAGCATCAAAACCAGAGCGCATATTATTACTTTTACCAATATTTTGCTGATGACGGATATATTTTATCCGATCGTCTCTGTATTGTGACATCAATTCGGGTGTGCGATCGCTAGAACCGTCATCACAAATAATTAGCTCAAAGTCTTGCTCAGACTGGTTGAGTACACTGTCAATTGCGAAAGGCAGTAAATTAACTCGATTAAACGTGGGAATGGAAACACTAACTTTAGGCATTTTTGCAAGATGAGAGTGGACATTGCTCACTAAACTAAACGCTTAATGAGCAAGGCTGGGCAAAAGCTAGGTGTAGGAAATAGTTTGATTAATTTTATTCCAAACTTTTTTGATAAATCGATTGCTTCTAGCCGCTATGGTAGGTGGCTTTAATCGCTTCGGTTTTTGCTCTGGTTGCTTCAGAAAGCGATAGTGTAAAAATTCATTTTTGTAACGAATATCAACATCTTCACCTTTACACAAGCGGGCAAATCCAATAGCAGAATAGCCCATATAGTGAAGACGATGAATTGGTTTTAATCCCTGTTGGTTGTAAAGAACATTATCAATATTCACAAATGGATTTGCATTAGCACAGTTACCAGTTCTATCTTCACCATTGGGACTGAGTGTAAAGTTAAATAGTGGTCGAGCAATTCTAAAAGTCATGTAACTAAATAAATCTGCGTCACACCACCAAGCGATTTCATTAATCAATTCGACTTCTTTATCTTCTATCAATCGCTTTTTGAGTATTTTTAATTCTTCAGCGCCTAAAATACCCTTTTTTGAACCAAAAAAACTAGAACAGTGGATTTCTCGTCTGATTTCAGATTCAGGCAAAGACATTTTTTGTTCTAACTTCGGCAAGTCGAAAGCTGCAACTGAAGTTTGTTTTGTGTGTTCCCAGTCATCAAACACAAAGTCGTATTGGTCTAGTTTTTCTAAAACCTTATCCAACTTATTCATTGCCAAACTATCAGCATCATAAAATACAAATCTTTCAAACTCACCATCAAAAGCACACATTTTTCGGATTAAATTATTTTTTTTATTCCATTCGATAGAAGGTTTATTTTTTCGACCATTTCTTGGATAAGCGTTCCAAACTTGAACGGCAAAATCCTCCCATTTTTTGATCGAGCTTTTATTGTCAAACAAGGTGACATTTGGTCGAGAATGTATCTCCTGTTTAACTCGTTTTAAGCGGTCATCATAGGGAATAATACAAATAGGAATATCTGGACTAACATTTACCTCAATGCTGTTTAGCAAAGCTACTAGTTGGTCAAATACCACGTCATTAGCCAGTGTATAAATCCCAAAATTATCCATTGTAATAAATTCTTTTGATTTTTGATTTACTGAGTAAAGCCAATTCTCTGTGAAGCTGCACATCATTTAGACCCCTTCCAACCTTCCCAAACTCGCGGGAAGCGCCGCAGGTAGTGGGGTTATTTCTACACATCTTTATACAGAATTGGTCTAATGCGAATAATACATCGCTATTTTTTGACCGATTATTCTCAAATAATAATATACACATTTTCAACTTGATGCTGAAATAAGCAGGAAGTTATTTTAGTAACTAATAATACTAAATATTACTCAACTACTTAGAAGTGCTTAAAACTCTAGCTGTTAAACAATTGCCTCCTAGAGAATAATCTCAGTAACCCAGCGGTTCCCACACCCCAAGCACCATTAACTAATAAACCTGTGACTATTCCCACAAGTTTCCAGCCGCCTGCGATGGGTTGACCCTTAAGTGGTGCAACTACAAACCAAGCCACTAGCGTCGGAGCAATTGCACCAAAGACTAAAGCTCCTAACCAATAGTTTTGAGCGTGTCGAAAACGAGGTGCAATTACTACCAAAATCAGTCCCCAAATCCCTCCCCAGAAAGCATTTGACCAAATTTGCGGGATTCCTAATGGTTGTGTTGGTGCAGTTGAATAAGGGGCGCGAGGTGTAAAATTTACTGCATGTAGCAGCGCCAATACACCTTGATGAAATAGCAAAACAGACACAAAGCCTGCAATAAATCCTAATGCAAATCGAGATAAGGCAGCTTTTTGAGTCATTGCTTATACAAAAAGGTACTTATTTGCAGTTGCAGATGTGACTTTAATGATTGACATTTCCCATTCCCTTTTCTCCATTTTCTTTAGAGCTTGCTTCTGAGAGTTGTCTATGATAGTTTGCTAATTAGTCTAAATACAGTAAGTCTATCGAATTACCGTACTTTGTTGAACACTATCGTTAATATAGCCGAAGGAGTGCAGAGTTAAGAGTACTTAAGTACTTTACCAAATATATGACAAGTGGAAAAGCCAATCTTGCCGATTGGGAAGTAGATACTTGATATAAACCTGAATTTTTCAACCTATCGAGAGCATTTCCGATCGACCAAGTGTCTGCTGCGATCGCACTCAAAAAAATCACCAACGTCAAGGATGGAAAGTAAACTTAGTTTCCTGAACTTAGTAGCGAGGATAGCACCCTACAATGAATATACGTATGCAAACTATTCACAACCGTAAAGTCAAAGGTGGAGGCTAAACGTTGGCACAATTCCAAGCAGAACCTCTGGCTTTATCAAGCTCTCAAAAAAATTGGGTCTTACTCGGTGTCGGACTTGGGGTATTCATGTCTACCCTGGATGTGGGGATCATTAATGTTGCTTTGCCCACATTAGTGCAAGCCTTTGGCACTAGTTTTCCTACCACCCAATGGGCTGTATTGAGTTACCAGTTGGTCAGTTCTGGTTTAGTTTTGGGAGCAACCCGCTTGGGGGATATGTGGGGTAAGAAGTCCCTATACCAAGGGGGACTAGTTCTGTTCACTTTCAGTTCGCTGTTGTGTGGTTTTGCACCTAGTATCGAGTGGTTGATTGGCTTTCGGGCGCTTCAAGGATTAGGTGCTGTGTTCATTTCTGGGCTTGGTTTAGCAATTATCACAGAAGTTTTTCCCTCTTCCGAGCGAGGTCGGGCTGTTGGCATCATTGGTAGTGTCGTTTCACTGGGAATTGCTTTTGGCCCCTCTGCTGGCGGATTGCTCTTAAGCTGGTCAGGCTGGCATAGTATATTCTTCATCAATGTACCCTTGGGGATTATCGCTAGTTTCTTAATAGCTCGTGTAGTGCCACCTTCTGCACGCATTGAGGGCAAACAGAAATTTGACTTTTTGGGAGCCATATTAGCTTTATTGACTCTGGGTAGTTTTGGGCTGGGTATGACACTAGGGCAAAGCCAGGGTTTTAGCAGTACTAATGCATTGATATTATTAGCGATCGCTACCGTAAGTTTCATTACATTTTTGGTAGTTGAAGCGATTCTAAAGCAGCCACTACTAGAGCTAAAGCTGTTTCGCAATCTTCAGTTGAGTATGGGTTTGCTAAGTGGCTGGTTAGCATTCATTGTTATTGGCGGTTCGCTACTCATCGTCCCTTTCTTTCTAGAGAGCGTCAAGCATTATCCGACGGTAAAAGTAGGGCTATTACTAGCCGTATCGCCTGTACTGAGTGGGTTAATTGCTCCACTGGCTGGAATACTTTCAGACCGTTTTGGCGCTCGACTAATCAGTTCGATTGGGTTGGGGTTGATGATTGGCGGCTGTCTGGGGATTAGCACCTTTGATGCTCAAATTACAGAGCTAGGCTATGTATCGCGCTATTTTATTTACGGCATTGGTTTGGGTTTATTCCAATCGCCCAACAACAGCACTGTTATGGGATCGGTGCCAAGAGAACGGCTAGGGATTGCTTCTGGGCTGTTATCTTTGTCACGTACCTCAGGAAACACCGTAGGAGTTTCTCTAATTGGGGCAGTATTTGGAGCCTTAATCGCTAGTATGTCTGCGGGTGCAGATGTCTCTGTCGCCCCTCCTGATGCGATCGTTGCAGGGTTCCAAGGAACCTTTCGCTTCGCAGCCATAATACTCTGTGGGGCAGCAGTTGCATCCGTTTTGAGGATCGGTAAGAGGTGGGAGGCAGGGGGGTAGGGAGATGAGGGAGACAAGGGGACAAGGGAGACAAGGAGATAAATAAAACTCCTAACTCTTAACTCCTAACTCTTAACTCTTAACTCAGCACTCAGCACTGTTTTGCTCAATGCCCAATTATCAATCACTAAGGAGTTAGATAAATGACAGGTAAATTAGAAGGAAAAGTAGCAATTATCACTGGGGCTTCAGCAGGAATTGGAGAAGCAACTGCGATCGCTTTGGCTTCAGTTGGAGCAACAGTAGTACTCGCTGCTAGGCGTGGCGATCGCATTCAAGCATTAGCAGAACGCATCGAAGCTAATGGTGGCAAGGCATTACCTATTGTCACTGATGTGACTGATGAAACTCAGGTAAATAACTTGGTGGCAAAGGCCAATGCAGAATTGGGAAGGGTTGATATCCTTGTGAATAATGCCGGGATTGCCTTACTGGGCACAATTGAAGCGGGAAATAGCTCAGATTGGCGGCGATCGTTTGACCTCAACGTATTAGGACTGTTATATGCTACTCATGCCGTTTTGCCTTTGTTGAAGGCGCAAAAATCAGGGCATATAGTCAATATCTCCTCAGTGGCTGGCCGGACAGCGCGGGCGGGCGTTGGTGTTTACAATGCTACCAAATGGGGTGTCAATGCCCTCTCGGAAGCATTGCGTCAAGAAGTCCACAAAGACAACATCCGCGTTACGATAATCGAACCTGGATTGGTGGATACAGAAATTGACAGCCAAATTACCGATCCCGTTGCCAAACAACGGATCGAAGAACGACGCAAGGCAATTACACCTCTGCAAAGCGAGGATATTGCAGCTGCGATCGTTTACGCTCTTACGCAACCGCCACGCGTTAATGTCAACGAAATCCTCATCAGACCAACGGGACAAGAACACTAAAGCTAAAGGGCAGGCTTAACAGTCATGCCCTTTTTTAGATAAGTAGTGAAAATCTTTAATCAAATTCCAAGTATAGCAAGGGACTGGGGACTGGGGACTGGGTGAAAAGCCTTTTTGTATCTAAGTTTTATCGTCTGTTGATGTCCTAACCACCTTGCCTGTTGCTATATTTACTAAATTTTAGAAAGAATCGCTTGGGCAGCAGCTTCATCGGTAATTAGTCCTGTAATTAACTTGCCATGCAGAGCAGCCAAAATCGCCTCCGCTTTTCTCACACCACCCGCCACTCCAATAATCAGTCGATGAGCGGGTTGTTCGAGCGCTACACTGGCAACCCGGTTGTTTGTCCCTTGTTGCAGCAATACTCCGCGATCGCTGTAAGCCCAACCTGCAATTTCTCCGACTGCTCCTAGTTCAATCAATTCAGCCACCTCATCGTCATTGATGAAGCCATCTTGATGTAAAGGAGCATTCCAGGCAATGTGACTAATTCCGACAAACGTTGCTTTGGCTTGCTCAGCAAGAGTTTTGACAGCGAGAAACGATCGCTGAGTCTGCAAGAGTTCTCGTTCTTCAATGCTAGTCGCAACAACGGGAGTCGGCACTGGGTAAGCTTGGGAACCGACGCGATCGGATAAATGCATAACCACTTCGTGACGACCTGCACGCCCAGAGTGGGACATATTGCCAATAATTGACACAATTTTATGCTGGGGTTGGTTCATTGAGGGTATCTGCTCCACCATTGCTCGCAATGTGCGACCTGATGACAACGCTAGTATGGTCGGGGTTTTAGCCATCAGGTAAGCCTCTAGGTGGGTGGCAGCACATACACCAATTCCGTATAATGTATCACCACTACCTGCATCAGTTGGTACTACTTCACAAAGTGATAGAGCAAAGCGATCGCGTAACGACTCAGCCAGAGCAATGCATTCACTCAAGGGATGATCGAGTCGAAATTTAATCAATTTTTCACTGACTGCCAGTGCCACTAAGCGTTGTGCAGCTTGCCGGGACACATTGAGCTTGGCGGCAATTTCTTCTTGCGTATTGCCGGCGATGTAATAGAGCCAAGCAGCATGTGCAGCCAGGTCTAATTTGCGCGCCCTAAGAGGCAAGCCAGCTTTGCTGGCATCGCGCTGCTCTAAAAAAGGTTGTCCCATATACTACCTGTAAAAACTATGTATCTGTCAAAGGTATGATTGCATTTTTTAGAGTATATGCCCAAAGATACAATATTTGCTCAATTGTTTTTAAATTTCTATTATCCTCCAGTAACCTCCAAGTTAAAGCCAGTAATGTAGCTTGCCTCTTCGCTCATCAAAAACGCTACTCCATTTGCCACCTCTTCCAGGCTTCCTAAACGCCGCATTGGTACTGAATTAATCATCTGTTGCTCAACTACTTTGGGATCGGCATCAAAGTACTGCGATCCTACTGCTGCTTGTAATTCGGTTTGCCGCGTCCACATAAAACCAGGGCCAATCAACGCAGGCGAGAGTGCATTCACCCGAATGCCATAAGGAGCTAAGTCTTTTGCTGCCGTCTGAGTAATTCCAATGACAGCAAACTTAGAAGCGGCATAAGCCAACATATTTGGTGGCCCGACCACCCCTGCATAACTCGCCATGTTGACAATTGCACCTCCACCTGCATCACATAGTTGCTGTGCAGCTGCCTTGAGAATGTGGAAAACGCCGACAACGTTGATGTTAATCACCTTTTGAAAGTCGTCTTCAGGATATTCGTCAGTCTTGGCAAACACTCCTTGATAACCCGCATTATTAAATACATAGTCAATTCGCCCAAGCTGCTTTACAGCACCAGTAAAGGCTTTAGCAACATCATCACTAGATGTAACATCACAACGAAACGTGCCGACTGGAACGTTGTACTCTTTTAGTTCCCCAGCGACATCTGTCATCTTCGGTTCATTCAAATCTAGCAGGGCTATTCCTGCGCCATTAGCAGCAAAACGGTGTGCAGTTGCCTTGCCAATATCTCCTGCACCGCCAGTAATTAGGATCGTTTTACCTGCAAACTGATAAGTTGCTTTTGCTGTCATAGATTCAACCTCTTATTGAAGAATTGTTGCAAATGCCCACGATGAAAATCAGATTGGTATGATTTCTATTATTGAGCTTTTGCCCAAAATTAGAGCATAAAATCAAAAATTTATTTTGTTCGGTTTTTTACTTTAAAGGAGTTATGCGATGCGTATTCGCCGCTTCGCTAAAGTGCTGGCTGCATTTTTCGCTGGAGTAATGCTGGTGCATCTGCTATATGCTTGCTCACCACGCTCCCAAGCCGCAGAGAAAACTAAACTAACGATCGCCACTGTAAATAATGGCGATATGGTGGTGATGCAAGGGCTTTCTCGCAAATTTGAAGAAGCTAATCCTGATATTCAACTCCGGTGGGTTGTGCTGGAAGAAAATGTGTTACGCCAACGCACAACTACAGATGTTGCAAGCCAGGGTGGGCAGTTTGATGTCATGACGATTGGTTCTTATGAAACACCAATCTGGGCTAGGCGGGATTGGTTAAGACCCTTGGATCTAGGCGCAAACTATGACGTAAATGACCTGCTCAAACCCATACGAGAAGGACTTTCCAATAACGGCAAACTCTATGCCGTGCCATTCTATGGGGAAAGTTCCATGCTGTACTACCGCAAAGACTTGTTTGAAAAAGCCGGGATTGCGGTTCCTCAACAGCCAACTTATCCCCAAATGAGAGAATGGGCAAGCAAAATCCACGACCCAGCGCATGGGGTTTATGGAGTTTGCCTGCGCGGAAAACCCGGTTGGGGTGAAAACGTCGCATTTGTTTCCACATTGGTTAATACCTATGGTGGACAGTGGTTTGATATGAAGTGGCAACCAACGATCAATACTCCAGCTTGGAAAGAGGCGATCGCCTTTTATGTCGATCTGCTTAACAAATATGGGCCGCCAGGAGCCAGTTCTAATGGATTTAATGAGAATCTGGCATTATTCTCAACGGGTAAATGCGGTATGTGGGTAGATGCAACCGTTGCTGCGGGGTTGTTATCCAATCCCAAAGAATCCCAAGTGTATAACAAAGTTGGCTTTGCTCGTGCGCCAATTGAAAAATATCCTAACGGCTCAAATTGGCTTTGGGCTTGGGCGTTAGCGGTTCCAAAAACCTCAAAATCACCCGAAGCCGCGCAAAAATTCGTTGCTTGGGCAACATCAAAGGAATACATTCAACTGGTTGCTAAGGAAAATGGCTGGATTGCTGTACCACCAGGGACTCGGACTTCCACTTATGAAAATCCCAACTATCGAAAAGCTGCACCCTTTGCTGAAATAGTACTGGCAGCAATTCAATCTGCTGATGTTACCCATCCATCTGCACAACCAACTCCTTATAAGGGAGTTCAATACGTTGATATCCCAGAATTTCAGGCGATCGGTTCTTCAGTCGGACAAACTTTGGCGGCGGCGTTGACCAATCGAACTTCGGTAGATCAAGCCTTGCAGCGATCGCAGAAATCAACTGAACGCTTCATGAAACACACGGGTTATATCGAGTGAAATGGGGCATTGGGCATTGGGCATGGGTAAAAAGAGCCGATGCTCAACTACAAAACATTCAAAATCTAAAATCCAAAATCTAAAATCTAAAATTCCATTAGATTATGTCTTCTTCATTAGCGGTAAAACCTCAACACGAAACGCCACCTCCCACCAAGCAACGGACTACGCGGCAAGTGTCAACCTTACCTTTGGTTGCGCCTTCAGTCGTTCTCCTACTGCTGTGGATGATTGTGCCTCTGGTGATGACTATATGGTTTTCCTTTCAGCGTTATAACTTGCTGAATCCAGATGCACGTAAATTCATCGGGATTGAAAATTTCACTTTCATCCTGAGTGATTCAGCTTTATGGACATCGATCGCTATAACAATAGTTTTGGTTGTTTCTGTTTTAGCAATCACAATTGGTCTGGGTACATTACTAGCAGTACTATTTGACCAAGACTTTTATGGTCGTGGAGTGGCGCGGGTACTAGCAATCTCACCATTTTTTGTTATGCCCACAGTTAGCGCCCTAATCTGGAAAAATATGCTGATGCATCCAGTGAATGGGCTGTTTGCTCAAATTACTAGAGGTTTGGGTTTAGGGGCGATCGATTGGTTTGCCAGCGTTCCCTTGCTTGCCATCATTATTATTGTGTCCTGGGAATGGCTGCCCTTTGCCCTGCTGATTTTGTTGACTGCAATTCAGTCACTCGATCGCGACCAGTTAGAAGCTGCGCGGATGGATGGAGCAAATGCGATCGCTCTATTTCGTTTCGTCATGCTACCCCATCTGAGCCGCGCCATTTCTGTGGTTGCCATGATTGAGACAATTTTCTTTCTGACCATCTTTGCCGAAATCTTTGTTACCACAGGCGGCGGCCCAGGACTTGCAACCACTAACCTTGCCTATTACATCTTCTTAAAAGCCTTGCTGGAATTCGATGTCGGCGGTGCTTCAGCCGGTGGATTAATTGCCGTAATCCTTGCCAACATCGTGGCAATCTTTTTGATGCGTAGTGTTGCTCGTAATTTGGATACTTAATGCCAAGTTTCCCAAATAAGGCTACCGAAGCTAACTTTTCTAATTACGAATTACGAATTACAAATTACGAATTAGCATTATGGCACGTAAAACCTCGAAGATTTGGCTATGGACATTACTCGGCTGGCTTGCTGCCTGCATATTGTTTTTTCCAATTTTCTGGATGTTTCTCACCAGTTTCAAAACTGAAGTCGCGGCAGTATCAACTCCCCCTCAGTTGTTTTTCCGCCCGACATTGGAGAATTATATTGCCATCCAAGACCGGGCAAATTATTTCAATTATGCATTTAATAGCGTAGCGATTTCCCTTGGCTCGACTATAGTCGCGCTGCTGCTTGCTGTACCTGCTGCCTACGCAATGGCATTTTTCCCAACCAAACGCACCAAGGGCACTTTACTCTGGATGCTGTCTACCAAAATGCTGCCACCCGTTGGTGTGCTAGTGCCAATCTACATTTTGTGTCGCAACGCCGGATTGCTGGATACTCACATCGGTTTGATTATTATTTATACCCTGATTAATTTACCAATCGTCGTCTGGATGATTTACAGCTTCTTCAAAGAAGTTCCTAAAGAAATTCTCGAAGCCGATCGCATGGATGGAGCAACTACTCAGCAAGAACTTGTGCATGTGTTGTTGCCATTGGCAGTGCCCGGAATTGCATCTACTGCCTTGCTTTCGATTATTTTGTCATGGAACGAAGCATTTTGGAGCTTGAACTTAACAACGGCAGATGCAGCCCCACTCACAGCCTTTATTGCTTCCTTTTCCAGCCCTCAAGGATTATTTTGGGCAAAACTTTCGGCAGCATCAACACTAGCGATCGCACCCATCCTCATTTTCGGTTGGCTGAGTCAACGGCAATTAGTCCGGGGTCTGACTTTTGGTGCTGTGAAATGAGTGAAGGCAGACACTCTTAAAGCTTTGCGTAAAATCGTGGCAAATTGAGGGTTGAAATTTAAACGCATAGGCGCTTCGCCTTCCCGCAGGGTAGGGGCGCAGAGGTAAGCGCAAAGGTACGCAGAGAATTTGCTACGAATTAATTAAATGTTGCACTCTTCTCTGTGTGACAAAAACTTAAACTCATTAATGGAAATATTTTATGTCAACAGTTGCTTTAAGAAATATCCATAAAACCTACGCCGATACAGAGATTATCAAAGGCATTGATCTCGACGTGGGCGATCGCGAATTTGTTGTCTTCGTCGGCCCCTCCGGCTGTGGAAAATCAACCTTACTCCGCATGATTGCTGGATTAGAAGAAATTTCCTCCGGCGATTTACTCATTGATGGACAAAAAGTCAATGATGTGCCACCCGATAAACGTGGTTTAGCAATGGTGTTTCAAACTTATGCCTTATATCCCCACATGACAGTGGCAGAAAATATGGCTTTTAGCCTCCGACTTGCGGGTATGCAGAAAGCCCAGCGTTATGAAAGGGCGCGTGAAGTCGCTCGTATCCTGCAATTAGAGCCGCTTTTGAACCGGAAGCCCAAAGAATTATCGGGAGGACAACGGCAAAGGGTAGCGATCGGCCGTGCTTTGGTGCGTAATCCCAAAGTATTTTTGTTTGATGAGCCACTGTCCAACTTGGATGCTTCATTGCGGGTGCAGATGCGGATTGAGCTTGCCAGCTTACACGACAGCCTGCAAGCCACGATGATTTATGTTACTCACGATCAAGTTGAGGCAATGACCCTTGCCGACAAGATTGTGGTGTTGCAGGGCGGCATCATCGAACAAATGGGTTCTCCCCTGGAATTGTACCATCATCCCCGCAATCTATTCGTTGCCGGATTTATTGGTTCACCGAAAATGAACTTTATCTCGGTGACAGTTTCAGCCGTCAATGACTCTGGGGCAACAGTCAGACTCCCTGGTGACGCAAGCGTAACGATTCCGGTGAAGCCCAAAACCCTCTCAGTTGGGGATAGAGCAACATTAGGGATTCGTCCCGAACATCTGCGGCTCGATCGCAATAACCCAAGCGTGAATGGTGAAGTATTAGTCGTAGAACGATTAGGCGGAGAAACCTTTCTCTACATCAAGATTGCGGGTGGCGAAACCATAGTTGTGCAAACAGACGGAGATAATCCAGCCAACATGCACGATTACGTTCCGATTTACATTAATGGTGAGCTTTGCCATTTGTTCGATCGCGACGGTGAAGCCATCCCCAAAGTTCATCGTCACCACCTAACCCAGAATGAATCCCATGAACAGCAATATCAGCACAGACTCAGCAATCAAGCTGAATGAAGCATCTCTGTCTCATTTAGGAAATAACATTCGCGTACCCAATTACGATCGCCATCAAATCACAAACGGTATTGTCCATATCGGTGTGGGTGGGTTCCATCGCGCACATCAAGCTTTATACCTGGATAATTACTTTCATCAAAATTCCGGTATTGAATGGGGAATATGCGGGGTTGGGCTACTAGAATTCGATAAACAGATGCGGGATGCACTTAAATCACAAGATTGTTTGTATACCTTAATCGAAAGATCCCCAGCAGGCGATCGCGCCCGTGTGATTGGAGCAATTACAAAATATCTATTTGCCCCAGATAACCGCCAAGCTGTAATTGACACCTTAGCAGATCCCAAATGCCGCATCGTTACCCTCACCATTACCGAAGGCGGTTACTACTATATTGAAGGTAGCGGTGAATTCGATGTCAATCACCCAACAATCCAGTACGATTTGCAGCATCCCGACGAGCCAATTGGAGTATATGGCTTTTTGACAGCAGCCCTCGATCGCCGCCGTCAACAAGGAATAGCGCCGTTCACCGTATTGTCCTGCGACAATCTGCAAGGTAACGGTAACATTGCCCGCAAAATGTTAACTGCATTTGCCCAAATGCAAAACCCGGAATTGGGGCATTGGGTTGCTGAACAGATGGCCTTTCCTAACTGCATGGTCGATCGCATTACCCCCGCCACAACCCCAGCCGATATCAAAATGGTGGCGGAACAGTTTAACATCGATGATGCCTTTCCAGTTGTTTCCGAACCGTTTCTTCAGTGGGTAGTCGAAGACAATTTTAGCGCAGGTAGACCCGACTGGGAATCAGTTGGCGTTCAGATGACCAGTGATGTTCATCCCTACGAAATGATGAAAATCCGGTTGCTCAACGCCAGTCACTTGTTGATTGGCTATCTCGGCTCTTTAGCAGGCTACACTTACGTTCATGAGGTCATGGCCGATCCATTAATCCGACAAGCCGTCGATAATTTGATGGCAGAGGTTACGCCCACACTCCAACCTGTACCAGGGATTGATTTGGACGATTACAAAAAAACCTTAATTGAACGCTTTGCCAATCCCAAGATTCGGGATCAACTGCCGCGTCTTTGCCTCAATAGCTCCGCTAAAATGCCAAAATTTGTTCTCGGCTCAGTCCGTGACGCGTTGCATCAAGGAGGAGCCATTGACTACATGAGCCTAACGGTTGCTGCTTGGTTCCGTTACCTCAACGGACAAGATGACCAAGGTAACACCATTCCCATTGATGACCCAATATCAGGTACTCTGACTCAACTAGCTCATTCAAGTGGCAGCGATGCCAAACCATTGCTTAATCTAACTGAGATTTTTGGCGATTTATCGCAGTCATCACATTTTGTTGAGTCAGTTACGAATCATTTACACAGATTGTATAAGTTTGGAGCGAAAGAAACATTAGTCAAAACTTAACCAAAGAGTGAAAGCTGTGAGCTTTGAAGGTGGAAGTTTCATTTCTGCCTTCTGAATATTAAGAATTTGGAGGGGCAATTGACTGACATCGTAGTTGGCTTAGACTTGGGTACAGGAGGAGTAAGAGCGATCGCAGTTGACCTCCAAGGGCAAATTATCGCTCAAGCAACCAGAAGCTATCCTCTATTAACTCCACAACCCGGTTGGACGGAACAGAACTCATCGGATTGGGTGGAAGCAAGTTTGGATGCTCTCTTCGATGTTACTCAACAGCTAAACGGACATCGACCAATTGCCCTCGGTTTGTCTGGACAAATGCATGGTATGGTTCCTCTCGACACCCAAGGTAAAGCCATTAGACCGGCAATTTTATGGAATGACCAGCGCACAGGTAAAGCTGTTGCTGAGATTGAAGCCGCTATTCCTCGTCAAGAGTTGATCCAGCGCACTGGAAATCCGGCAATTACAGGATTTCAACTGCCGAAGCTTTTATGGTTACGGACTGAAGATCCACTTGCATACACTCGGTTATGGCAGATTCTTTTACCAAAAGATTATTTGGGATATGTGCTAACCGGCGAAGCAGTAACGGAACCATCTGATGCGTCTGGTGTCGGCTGTCTGAATCTGGCGAATCGGCAATGGGATACAGATATTCTCCATACTCTTGATATCAATCCAGCGTTGTTTCCTCCGGTAATCGAATCTACAGCGATCGCTGGACGGCTAAAATCAGAAATAGCCGCCCGTGTGGGTTTACCTGTGGGATTACCAGTGGTCGCAGGTGGAGGTGATAACGCCGCAGCAGCCATCGGTTTGGGCATCTCATCAAGCAACCTAAATCGGGGTAGTTTGAGTATTGGCACATCGGGAGTTATTTTTGCACCGTGCGATCGCCCAATTCCCGATCCCGAAGGTCGGGTACATTTATTCTGCCATGTGGATGGTGGCTATCATCTGCTGGGAGTGACGCTAGCAGCTGGTGGTTCTCTGCGTTGGTATCGAGATACATTTGCACCGCATATATCTTACACCGAACTGATGGATATGGCAGAGCGATCGCAGCCTGGTGCGCGTGGTGTTCTATTTCTACCCCATCTCGCAGGAGAACGCAGTCCCCACCTCGATCCAGATACTCGTGGTGCTTTCGTGAATTTGTCATTAGCTCATACACAAGCAGATATAACTCGTGCTGTGCTGGAAGGGGTTGCATTTAGCTTGCGGTCAGCATTGGAGGTAATTAGTGCGATCGCTCCCCTCGATCAACTCTTAGCAACGGGTGGAGGCGCACGTTCTCACCTCTGGTTACAAATTTTGGCAGATGTTTTGCAAACAAAACTCATTGCACCCAAAGCTGAGGAAGGAGCTGCTTACGGAGCAGCTATTTTGGCAATGGTAGGGATTGGTGTTTATCCGAATTTAGCAACTGCACTCAAGATTTTATCGCAAGATACTAATGTAGTACAGCCGCAGCCAAATCCTTTGTATGAAGCAGGATTTAAGCGCTACAAGCTACTTTACGATACATTGAAAGCTGTTCGTTGAGGATTAAATTATCTTAAAGTTAGAGTGAATTACTGAAGATTTACAGAAAAAATAATCTACACTATTATGTCACTCAGTCGTAGCGACCTCGAAGCCGGAAACATACAGACGAGACTATTAGAAGCATCACACTCTGGAATCAAGCTAACTACCTTGAGCGAAGATGAGTTACAGCGATCGCTCGATGAAACACTACAACAGCAACCACCAAATTCTGATATCTGGATATTTGCCTACGGTTCCCTGATTTGGAATCCCCTGATCGCATACGTCGAGCGCCGTGCTGGGATCGTTTATGGTTGGCATCGGCGCTTCTGTACATGGATGATCCTCGGTCGCGGTACTCCAGATAATCCCGGATTACTCTTAGGACTCGATCGGGGTGGTAGCTGTCGTGGCGTTATTTATCGGATTGCTGCTGCTGATGTCCCATCCGAATTACTGCTGATTTGGCGACGGGAGATGTTGGGTGGTGTCTACATTGCTCGTTGGGTGAAGGTATTTGATGGTACACAGGAATTCCTAGCGATCGCTTTTGTTGCTAATCGCCAACATCCCAGGTACGCTCATCAAATACCATTAACAACTACTGTGAATAGCATTGCCACCGCATCGGGAAAATTGGGTTCCTGCGCTGATTATCTGATGAAAACTGTCGAGGGATTAATCAGTGAAGGCATTAAAGATAGACAATTACTCTGGTTACATAAACAAGTGTTGGCAAAACAACAAGCGCTTTTAGTTAATGGGGATCGCTCTACTTTAGTGCCTATTTCCGGGCAACAGCCATGATGTGAGCGCTCATCCCCAGTATAGAGGGTTCGGTTTCTAACCAACGAATTGCTTCTAAAAGGCGATCGCGGCGACCTAGTTCATTCCAGTGTTCCTGAAAGTTTTGTAATAACCAGCCTGCCCCTTCAATCGCTAAAATCTTTTCAGAATGTAAGCCCGCTTCTTCAACCTCTGCTTTGAGTTCTTCTGGATGATGAAAGAAGGTTTTTGTAAAGTAGCGAGGATGGTTGTTTGGGTTGCGGTGTTGACCATCAATCAAATCCTGTTTAACAATCTCTACAAACTCAGGATCGTCTAAATGTCCCCGAAATAATCCATCTAAGGTTGAAGCAAAACGAGAAACTCCCGCAGCAAAAACAAAACCTCCAGTTTTTAAGATGCGATGAGCTTCACGCAAAGCAATAATCCGATCTGTGCGCTCAGTCAAATGATACAAAGGCCCAAATAACAGAACAGCATCAACGCTATTATCCGCCCGATTGAGTTGCCGAGCATCTCCAACTGCCAAACTAGCTAGAGGATATTCTGGTTGAGTTTGAGACAAATGTCGGGCTTGCTCTATGTGCAAAGGAACCGCATCAATGAGATGGACTTCATAGCCTTGTTGAGCAAGCCAAAAAGAATAAACGCCAGCGCCACCGCCAACATCGAAAATCACTGCGGGAGGAGGCGGTAGGTAGCGGCTAATAAGTTCTTGACTTCGGGCTAATTCCAGCAAACCTGCACCTTTTGATAACCGGTCTTGCTCTCGACCACTCGCGTAATGGATTAACGCTTCATCTTCAAGCAGATTGTTTAATTCAGATAAATCTGGCATCGTGAATCTCAACTTCAATCAAATCATTATCTTTAAGGTTATATAGCTCTCGCAGTTTCACATCGCAAGCTATCTCAATAATTGTTTTCGGATGATCTCCATTTTCAGTATTATTTTTGTCTGTTCTTAAGATAAAAGCATCTCTGCCAAATATCTTACAGGGAACAATGCTCACAGAAACAGTCCCTCCATATTCTTCCTTTTCCAGACGCATAACATTTTTCGGAAGATGGTAATGTCGATCTAACTGAATATTTAAAGTTCCAGGGAAGAATTTCATTCCGGTTTTTCTCAAGTAATATTCTTGGAGTTTCTCAATCCAGTAAGAAAAGTTTCCTAAACCACTAACAACCTTACCTTTTAAGATTCTCATATATCTTTATGTATATAAATAAGCTAGTATTTATATCGGTTGAACTTAAAGAAAAATTCAAAATTCAGAAACAATAATTTGTCTCTAACTCTTTTCCATGCTCCCCTGCTGCCTATTTGTATCAACCTTAAAGTAAAATGGTATTAGAGGGGAGTAGTACTGATACCACGCACAAAAATATCTACACAGGTTTCGATATAGTCCTCACAGCTATAGTTGCCTTGATTGAATTTTGCACTGCGGCATAGCATTCCAGCCAATAGCATTCCTGTAAACATATCGACAGCCGGAAATGGATCGAGGTCTGCTCTGACAGTGCCTCGTTTCTGACTCGATTGCAGGTAAGCTACCAGTTTTTCCCCTAAGGGCTTGGCAGCTTCTTGAATAACTTGTTTAGCTGCTTCTGGATGACGTTTGGCTTCTCCAATGAAGGTACGAATTAAGTCCTCCTGTGTCTCTAGCATAGTATTGTAGAGATGGGCATACTGTTTTAAATCAATTTTTAAATCCTGTGTCCACGCTTCGGGGTATGCAAGGGCTTCTGTCTGGAGTGCCAAGGCATTCTTCATTACTGCTCCCAGAAGTTGTTCTTTGCTAGCAAAGTGGCGAAATAAAGTCACCTCATTTACACCAGCAACACGAGCTATTTCACGGGTAGTTGCTCCTTGAACACCTAAACTGGCAAATACCTGCAAGGCGGCTTCTATCAAACGTGTACGGGTGAGAGTTGATGAACGGATGGTTTTGTGCATTTATGCTGGCAAGTACTTACTTTCATCATAGATTATGTAGAAAAAGTGGTGATAATTTGAGGAAAATAGTGTTGATGCCAACATTTTTAAAATTATTGAAAATATTTACCTTCTCAAATTGATTTCGGTGCAGTAGCTAATGTTTTACTCATTTTAGTAACTGGAACAAATATCCCACTTCTTAAATAATGAGGTGCTTTTTGGATGACTGTAAATCCCAGTCGTAAATAAAACCCTTCAGCATAAAGGCTAGCGGTTGTAATTACCTTATCTATACCTTGCTCAGTTGCTTCATCGCAAAAATGTTGAACTAAAGCACGGCCAACCCCTTTACCTTGATATTTAGGATGGACATACAGCCCGATGAGTTCATCAACAATGAAACTAGCAAAACCGATAACACCATCTCCCTCGATCGCAACCCAGAAAGATTCTGCTTTCATACTCTTCAAGATATTTGAACCATCAGGTTTATCGCGGTAATTGCGCCAAGCTAAAAGTTCTTTTTGGGTGTAGAAAGTTGGAGGTAGAGCTTTGATAGCAGCAATATGAATTGCACTCAACACCCACGCATCTGTTTCTTGGGCAGGTCGAAGAGATATTTCCTTAGCGCTCATAGTTCAGTGCTGGCATTCAGATTACAAGATAAGGCAGGGGCAGATCGCTTTTAGCGTCTCCCCTTGGGAGAAGGCAGGAGGAAAAAAGTATGAATAAAAACTTTAGTTCTGGGTACATTGCCCAGTTTAAAAAGAAGAATTGTTCTGTAAGCTATGTTACAGCTTCCGTAACACACCGAAAATCGGAAATGGTGCGTTATGTGTTTCACGCTAATACAATCTACCCTATCTTCTAATTATTTGCGCCTAGCTATTTATTAGCAGTTTGCAATTGAGTCACAACTCGCTGGACAATTTGCCGTCTGATTTCCTGAACATTGTGACTTGCATCTATAACGCGAGCAAGTACAGCCGCAGGGGCAGTTTGGGGAGAACCACTGTTAAAGGGTGGTTGGGGATTGTATTCAATCCCTAGTTGAATTGCTTGGGCGAGCGCTTCCCCAAATAACTCAGCAGCTAGAGCCAGCCCAAAATCAATGCCAGCTGTCACACCACCGCTTGTAATTCGATTGCGATCGATGACAATTCTTTGGGCAACTGTCTTCACTCCTAACATCTCAAGTAAATCCAACGATAGCCAGTGAGTAGTGGCGCAATAGCCCTGAAGTAAACCCGCCGCCGCCAGCAGCAGCGAACCAGTGCAGACAGCCGTAACATAGCGGGCTTGTTTCCCTTGGGTTTTGAGAAAGCCGAGGAACTTTTCATCTTCCATTTTGGCATTGATACCTGGGCCTCCTGGCACAAATAACACATCTAAGGCTGGGGCTTGAGCAAAGGTTGTGTCAGGTAGAAAAGTGAGGCCGCAATCGCTTTGAATTGGTTCGAGTGTTTCCGCCAGCAGATATAATTGCGCCTTTGGCAATTTGGCAAAGACTTCGTAGGGGCCCGTAAAATCTAACTGCGTCACATCTGGGAACAATACTATTCCAATGGATAGAGAAGAAATTTGTTCTGTAACAGTCATTATTGATACCCTTGTTCGCAAAAATTCCGATCGATTGCTCCTGCAACTTGCCCAATAGTATAACTCTAGAACTATAAACTACGGTAATTGCATCAACAAAAAGTATAAAAAACTCTAATTATCACTAATTCTATCGACAAACCGTATATTATGGATAAAGCAAAAAAATAACCAACTTCAAAAGACAAATTTTGAATTAATCAAGCAATATCTTGTGATATTTGGCTAATTTTATTGTGTTTATTTTAAATGTCTTCTCAAAGCTTGCTCCCTTAGAGTATTTACCAAGCTAGCAGACATTAGAAAATCAAAAGGAGTGAATGTGATCAACGCCATACAAATTAACGAAAACTTGACAACAACAGGACAAGTCATACCGAAACAGCTTGAGCAAGCTATTCAAGAAGGTTTTAAGTCTGTTCTCAATTTGCGATCGCCTGATGAACTAGGATTTTCCAAAGATGAGCAAAAAGTAGCGGAAGCATTGGGGCTGTATTATCAAAATGTTCCACTCAAGGTGGATCTGAAAAATTTGAATGAAGAGGTGATTACCAAAATCCTCACGACACTCGAACAAATCCCGAAACCAGCAGTTGTGCATTGTGCCGCCGGGATGCGATCGACTGGAATTGCGCTGTTGAGTATCGCTATCCAAGAAGGATTAACGCCAGAGGAAACCTTAGCAAAAGCAAGAAATCTCGGCTTTGGATTCTTTGAACACGCTGGCGTTAGTCCCCGATTGAAACAATTATTTGTGGACTACGTTAACAAACACGCGAAGGTAGCTTTACCAGCTAGCTGCTCTTAAATGGATGTTAGTTATTTCTATTGTTATGTCCTAATAGACTAGAAGGCTGCTATACAAATCATTGAAGAAGAATTCAGAATTAAGATGCTCTAGTTCCACAGAATTCAATTCTGTTAGCCGATAGCTAAGGTTTAGCCCATTCTGGCTCCTGACTCCTGAATTCTTTCTTCTTAAAAATTAAAAACTGCTCTTGCTGAAAGTAGACAAGAGCAGTTTTGAATAGCAAAGCCCAAAATCATAATTTAGGCATCTTCAAGTTCAAATTGAGCCACCGTAACAGCATTAAAAGCGAAAGCTAAAACTAATGGCATCGGCGACTGAAACCAAAAGGTAAAAAGAACAGCTAGGATTGTGCCAATTACTGCCGACAGCGACCACAATCGTTCTTCCAAAGTCAGTCCTTTTTCGGCTTTAATCAATCTGAGAACATGAACTGGAATTGGCTCTGGCATTACCCCACCCGGAGGAAAAGCCCAGAAGTTGTTACGTCGCTCAACAAATAAATCTGTCCAGCCATTTTCTTGGCACCATGCCTCAATCCATTGAACAGAGTAATGATTCATCATCGGGTTTCGCAGTTCGGTTTGTGGAAGTTGTGTACTTGGTGAATGTAAAGTCTGGGAGATTCCTGAAGAACTAACTAATCGCTATAAAATTAACGCTAATTATCGAGCTTTAAGCTTTGTTAAGCAATTGAGACGCATTTAATTACGCTCAAACCTTGCTTTCATTAATTAAAAGACTAACAGTTGATCGGGGCTATTGAATTTAAAAGACAACAAACTTTACTTGCAAAATAGAAAGTCAAGAATTGTAAATAACTCCGTGAGTATTACTGCTTAAAAAAGTTTTTATCTGTTGAAAATTTAAATCCACAGATGAAGAGTTGTAAATTAAGTCAACAAGCATAGGTCATAGTAGACATTGCTTTATTCAGCTAAATTATTCCTTAAGAGTTAGGAATTTCAAGTTTTATTTTCATCAAGAGCGACAGATTATCCTGCCCGTCTCTATTTTGCTAAAGCTTGCTTGATGTAAGAAACAATTTATACTCAGTCATTGCGATCGCTATTTAGTAATTATTGTTTTGATATCTAATTTTAGTGCGATCGCAGATTGCCTCTCTCTACCTCAAGTAGCAGGGAGAATTTTGCTAAAGTAAGAAGTTTATCCTCTTTTTGCGTTACAAAATATTAAGCAACGGAAATACACGTTTTCCAAGTCCAGTAGCAAGGCTGCGAGTCTCAATTAGTACGATCCAGTCTTGCTAATATTCAAATGCGGTAATTAAATGCGGAAATTATACACTAAATTGGCTCTCAATATCTTTTGGCGGCAAACACTAGCATTCCTTCTCGGAATTATTATCTGGTGTGTGGCCGATCCAGCAGTGGCAGTAGACTGGACTCATCCACTGTCATTTAGCAATGCAGAGCTATCAAGACGTGATTTTTCTGGACAGAGTTTGCAAGCTGCTGAGTTTTCTAACGCCAATATGGAATTGGCGAACTTTACAAACGCTGACTTACGGGGAGCAGTCATGAGCGCTTCGGTGATGACAAAAGCAAATCTCCACGGAGCAGATTTAACGAATGCAATGGTCGATCAGGTAAACTTGACTAAGGCAGATTTGAGCGATGCAGTTTTCAAAGAAGCTCTTTTGCTCCGCGCCATATTTAATGATGTAAATATAGACGGTGCAGATTTTACAGATGCAATTTTGGATAGAGCGCAAATTAAAGAACTGTGCGAAAAAGCCAGTGGTGTGAATTCCAAAACAGGCGTGCAAACTCGTGATTCTCTAGGATGTCAATGAAGCGTGTTGGTGTAATTGGTGGCGGACAACTAGCCTGGATGATGGCGGATGCAGCACAGAAGCTAGGAGTAGAATTAATAGTACAAACTCCAAGCGTTCACGACCCGGCCGTGTCAATCGCTCAGGAAACTGTTTTTGCGCCAGTTGATGATGCAAATGCTACGGAAATATTAGCTCAAAAATGCGATGTTATCACTTTTGAAAACGAATTTGTTAACCTGCAAGCTTTATCCGGTTTAGCACAGCAAGGCGTTTGTTTTCGTCCCAGATTAGAAGCTTTAACTCCTCTTTTAGATAAATATCATCAGCGTTGCTATTTACGCGACTTAGGCTTACCAGTTCCTCAATTTTTCGCCCTTGACGAGGTAGAAAATCTCAAATCAAAAATAGAATATCTAGGTTTTCCAGTAGTTTTGAAATCCCGCCGTCATGGTTATGACGGTCAAGGTACTTTCATAATTCAGGATTTTGCTGCTTTAGAACAAAAGCTAAGTCATGGAACCACAACAAAGACTTTAAATCAATCGCTATTCTTGTTAGAAGAATTTGTTCCTTTTGAAAGAGAACTAGCAATAATTGCAGCTCGTTCTGTGGAGGGAGAAATTGTCACTTACCCAGTAGTGGAAACCCAACAAGAACAACAAGTGTGTCGGCGGGTGATTGCGCCAGCAGAGATTACGTCCAATCAAGTAGCAGAAATCCAAGCGATCGCACATACTCTATTAAATAGCTTAGAAGTAGTGGGAATTTTTGGAATTGAGCTATTTCTCAGGGCTGATGGCAAAGTACTGGTAAATGAAATTGCACCCCGCACCCACAATTCTGGGCATTTTTCTCTTGACGCTTGCGAAACTTCTCAGTTTGAGCAGCATCTTCGAGCCGTTTGTGGTTTACCTTTGGGAAATCCGGCTTTACAGTGCGCGGGTGCTGTAATGGTTAACCTACTGGGGTATGAAAATTCTCACAGCGACTACCAAAGCCAGCGTCAAAAAATAGCAGAAATTCCCCAGGCGCACGTTCACTGGTATGGCAAGACAGAATCACGTCCTGGGCGGAAGTTGGGGCATGTTACTGTTTTGCTAGATAATCGGAATCGAGAGTCGGCAAGTGCATACGCCAATAACATCGCCCACAACATAGAATCTATCTGGTATCCCAGGTAAATAGATCGGAAAGTTTCGATATTGAACACACAACATCTTTTGAAAAGCTATAATGAGTGAGTTGCACTACGACGTTGGTGACTGCCATCAAGTTTTTTGATCTATGCCTTTAATGACAAGGGAGTCAACTGTTCTCGTGGCAGTATACCGGGCATGTACCCGGAAACTTTAAACGAGGAATTTAGGTTCCCACCTGGATAAACCCAGGTCATAAACTTAGGTAAAACGGCGTCGCGGTGAACTTAAAATTATTAGCTCCCAAAGTCAGTTAGAATTTGGGAGCTTTAATTATTTCAATCAATTTAAAATAAGCGAACTGACAGTAAAGATTGCCATATTTTTGGGAAACCTAGATACTGAGGTCTCAAGAATTAAGCCCTATGGTCAGCATTCCCGGATATCAAGTTAGCAAAGAACTCTACAACGGTTCTCGAACCTTGGTTTATCGTGCTAATCGAGAAACTGACCAAAAATCTGTGGTGATTAAGCTGATGAAAACTGCTTATCCCAGCTTCAGTGAATTGGTACAGTTTCGCAACCAGTTCACCATTGCCAAAAATTTGAATCTACCTGGAATCATCCAAACCTATAGTCTGGAACCCTATCAGAATGGCTATGTGTTAGTGATGGAAGACTTTAGGGGAATTTCTCTAAAGCAGTGGCAAGGTAGAGGAGAGAATAGGAGAATAGGGGAAACACCACAAGCTCTGATTGACTTTTTACAAGTAGCGATCGCACTGTGCAATACATTAGATATTCTAATTCGTCATCGGGTCATTCACAAAGATATTAAACCCGCCAATATTTTAATTAATCCAGAAACTAAAGAAGTTAAGTTAATTGACTTTAGTATTGCATCTTTATTACCACGAGAAACTCAAAGCCTCATGAGTCCTAATGTATTAGAAGGGACACTTGGCTATTTGTCTCCAGAGCAAACTGGAAGGATGAATCGGGGGATTGATTACCGTACTGATTTTTATTCTCTGGGTGTAACTTTTTACGAATTACTAACAGGGCAATTACCATTTCAATCGCACGAACCAATGGAATTGGTACATTGTCATATTGCCAAACTTCCGCCTTTAGTACATGAAATTAATCCGCAAATTGCGCCTGTACTCTCATCGATTGTTAGCAAACTGATGGCGAAAAATGCCGAAGACCGTTATCAGAGCGCATTTGGGCTGAAATATGATTTAGAAAATTGTTTAGCTCAACTCAAGGAAACGGGTAAGATTGTAAGTTTCCCAGTTGCTCAACGGGATGTGTGCGATCGCTTTATTATCCCAGAAAAACTCTATGGGCGCGAGCATGAAGTTGAAACTCTGCTCAAAGCCTTTGAACGCGTTAGCAACAACCAAACAGAACTAATGCTGGTGGCTGGTTTTTCTGGTATTGGTAAAACTGCTTTAGTTAACGAGGTTCACAAACCTATTGTCCGGCAACGGGGCTACTTCATCAAAGGCAAATTTGACCAATTTAATCGGAATATTCCCTTTTCCGCTTTTGTGCAGGCATTTCGAGACTTAATGGGGCAATTACTGAGTGAAAGTGATGTCCAATTGTCAACTTGGAAAAATAAAATTTTACAAGTGCTGAGGGATGAGGGGCAAGTCATTCTTGAGGTAGTTCCTGAACTAGAACAAATTATTGGTCAACAACCACCTGCAACGGAACTTTCACAGAGTGCAGCCCAGAATCGCTTCAATTTACTCTTTCAAAAGTTCATTCAGGTATTCACCACAAAAGAACATCCATTAGTAATTTTTCTTGATGATTTGCAGTGGGCTGATTCTGCATCCCTAAAATTGATGCAGTTGTTGATAAGCGAGTTAGGAAGTGGAGCTTTACTTTTAATTGGCGCTTATCGAGACAATGAAGTATCTACCGCACATCAGTTGATGTTGACTTTAGCGGAGATTCGCAAAGTCAATGCGACAATTCACAGCATTACTTTAGCCCCGTTAAGTAAAGCTAGTTTAAATCAATTGGTAGTTGATACCTTGAGTTGTTCGAGTAAAACTGCCCAACCACTAACGCAACTCGTCTATCAAAAAACTCAAGGAAATCCATTTTTTGCAACGCACTTTCTCAAAGTATTATATGAAGATGGGCTGATTACTTTTAATTTTGCTCAAGGTTACTGGCAATGTGATATTGCTGCTGTGAAAGCACTTGCTCTTACCGATGATGTTGTAGAATTCGTAGCGCTACAGTTACAAAAGTTGCCAGATGCAACGCAAAATGTGTTGAAATTAGCCGCGTGTATTGGCAACTCTTTTGATTTGCTAACCTTAGCAATTGTTTCTGAACAATCAGAAACCGAAACGGCAGCATCTTTATGGAAAGCTTTGCAAGAAGGGTTAGTTTTACCTACTAGTGAAGTTTATAAATTTTTTCAAGATAATGAGCATAATTCTGACTCAAACCCCTTAAACTCTAATTTCCAAATCCCCATCTATAAATTTTTACACGATCGCGTGCAGCAAGCGGCTTACTCTCTAATTCCAGATGAAGAGAAACAATTTACCCATCTTAAAATTGGTCAATTACTCTTGCAAAATACCTCTGAATCACAGCAAGAGGAGCGCATTTTTGAGATTGTCAGTCAGTTGAATCGAGGAATATTGTTAATTACCCAACCGACTGAACGTCAACAATTAGCTCAATTAAATCTGAATGCTGGTCGAAAAGCAAAAGAAGCTACCGCTTATGGTGCAGCAATTCATTACTTGTATTCTGGAATGCAGCTGCTACCGATTAATAGTTGGGAAATCGCCTACGAATTGACTAGAAGTTTATACGAAGAAGCTGCCGAAGCTGCTTTTCTCAACAATGAATTTGAGCAGATGGAATCTCTGATTCAGGTTGTCATCGAACAAACAACCACCTTACTAGATAGAGTGAAAGTTTATGAAGTGCAACTCCAAGCTTATCAGGTTCAGGGTCAACCATTGCAAGCGATCGCAACTGGATGCGAACTTCTCGCTCAACTTGGGGTAACATTACCTGAATCAGTAACACCTCTAGACATTCAGCAATATGTAGTAAACACGCTCTCCACCTTGGCAGCCAGAAGTATTGAGGGCTTAGTTGATTTGCCATTGATGGACGATCCCAAAGCTTTGGTTGCTTTGCGGATTATGGCTAGTATTGCTCCCGCCATCCACCAGACTTCTTCCTATCTGTTACCAATTATTGCTTGCGAAGAGGTGAATTTATCTCTTAAATACGGCAATGCACCACTTTCTGCACCAGGATATGCAGATTTTGGAATTGTACTTAATATTTGTAACCAACTCGAGTCAGGCTACGAATTTGGTCAGCTAGCTTTAATACTTGTGGATAGATTTCAAGCAAAATCTGTTCAAAGCATAACTCTATTTAAGGTGGGTGCATTGAGTCAATTTAATAAACAACACGTTCGCACCTCAATTAGTTTATTACAGGAATCCCATAGTCTTGGATTAGAAACAGGCGATTTGTTTCATGTACTGGCATCGATGATTTTCAAGTTATTCTATGTCTATTTAAGTGGCACAGAAGTTTTAGAAATTCTCTTAGCAGATATCAAAGCCTACGAGTCTAATTTTGCCCAAAATCAGCGCTTATTAAATTGGTCGAATATAATTTGTCAAAGCATTAATAATTTAACCGAATCTAGCGATCGCACAGAGCGCTTCATTGGTGAAGATGATCGAGATGAACAACTATTATCTGCGCTCATTAAAGAAAATGACGAATTAACACTCCATGTATTTTTCTTAAGTAAGTTAAAACTAAGTTATTTGTTTGAGAATTTTCCGGCGGCAGTTGAAAATGGAAATCAGGGAGAGCAATACCTCAACGGTGGCGCAGGAATGCTATCTGTGCCTGTTTTCTACTATTACGATTCTCTGTCTCGTCTGGCTGTCTATCCAACGGCTGAACC
The DNA here is from genome assembly GCF_034530955.1 of Nostoc sp. DedQUE05. NCBI lineage: Bacteria > Bacillati > Cyanobacteriota > Cyanophyceae > Nostocales > Nostocaceae > Nostoc > Nostoc sp. DedQUE05. The sequence goes on from NZ_JAVRCB010000027.1 coordinate 47,838, forward strand.
ATCTCAACAAGAACAATTACTCTTAAAGGTTGGTGAAAATCAGGAAAAATTGCAGTTTCAAGCCAACTTCGCACCGATGAATTTTCAGCACAAATTTGATTTGGTGGAAGCAGAACGCCATCGGGTTTTAGGCGAAAAAATAGCAGCAATAGAATTGTACGATCGCGCCATAACTCTAGCGAAAGAAAACCAATATATCCAAGAAGAAGCCTTGAGCAATGAACTAGCTGCCAAGTTCTACCTCAATTGGGGCAAAGAAAAAATTGCCCAAGCTTATATGCAAGAAGCTTATTACTGCTATGCTCGTTGGGGCGCTAAAGCCAAAACTGAGGATTTAGAAAAACGCTATCCTCAACTTCTGGCTCCCATCTTACAAGGGCAGTATCATCGCTTTCAACACAGTTCAACCGTCGATGCATCATCATTTCCTCATCAAACCATCCACACAAACCTTTCTAGCAGCAGTATTTCGGAAGCACTCGATTTTGCCACCATCTTTAAAGCCGCACAAGTTCTCTCCAGTGAAATTCAATTAGAGCAGTTGCTCACTACCCTTTTGCAAGTAGTGATGGAAAATGCCGGCGCACAAAAAGCTGCTCTGCTTGTACTTCAACAGGACAACTTGGTGGTTGAAGCTGTAGCTACCATCAATGAAGGAGTGGCTCTGGTATCTATACCATTATCAACCAGTGAAGGCATTCCGATTACACTGGTGAACTATGTCAAACGCAGCTTAAAAACTGTTGTACTGGATGATGCGACAGCACAAACTGATTTTATCGCCGACTCATATTTTATGCAGCAACAACCTAAGAGTGTGTTGTGTACGCCGATGTTAAATCAAGGTAAACTCATCGGGCTGCTATATCTAGAAAATCCGCTGACAATTGGGGCATTTACAAGCGATCGCACCGAAGTTATCCAACTGTTATGCGCTCAAGCTGCCATCTCTCTAGAAAATGCCCGTCTTTATCAAGAATCTCAAAATTATGCCCAAGAGTTAGAGCGATCGCTACAAGAACTTGAGCATACCCAACTACAAATGGTGCAAAATGAAAAAATGGCAACCTTGGGTAATTTGGTTGCTGGGGTGGCACATGAAATTAATAATCCGATTGGATTTCTTAAAGGCAGTGTTAACAATGCCGAAGAGTATATTCAAGACTTACTCGCCCATATCCAATGCTACCAACAACATCATCCCAATCCGGCGATCGCAGTCATTGAGCATGGCGAAGAAATTGACCTAGAATTCCTGACTGAGGACTTACCAAAGTTAGTAGACTCGATGAAGGTGGCTTCAGAAAGGATCAAAGATATTAGCATCAGTCTCCGCACCTTTTCCAGAGCCGATACAACTGAAAAAGTTGCTTGTAACCTCCATGAAGGGATTGAGAGTACACTGTTGATTTTGAAGTATCGCCTCAAAGCTAACGAAAAACGTCCAGCAATTGAAGTCATTACTGAATACGGAAAATTACCACCAGTTAAGTGCTTTTTAGGACAATTAAATCAAGTATTTATGAACATCCTTGCTAACGCCATTGATGCCTTAGATACTTCCTGCGAGGGGCTTTCTTTTGCTCAAGCCCAAGCAAATCATCACCAAATACTGATTCACACCGAAGTATCCAGTGAGCAAAATATGGTGGTAATTCGCATCAAAGATAACGGTCAGGGGATGCCAGAGGAGATTAGATCGCGGATATTTGACCACCTATTTACAACAAAAGAGGTTGGGAAAGGAACAGGATTGGGACTCGCGATCGCTCGTCAAATTGTCGAAGAAACCCATGATGGGCGGTTGAGTTGCAATTCTGTGCTTGGCGAAGGAACAGAATTTGTCATTGAGATTCCAGTATTTTAAAGAATTTGCGATTTTCTTCGCAATGCATAACGCTTCTAATTTTTCGGTAATGTGGAGAACAGGAATAGCATAATTCTACTAAATCTGTATACCTTGATTCTAAATGAGGTAGCGTTCAGAGTTAAAATTACACAATTGCGTTAAATTGTGGTTAAAACTACAAAAAATTGTTAAAACAACTAACTAATACCGTATTTCCAGCCTCGATCTTCCGACTAGAGAGTGGTTTAACTTTTATTCATCAAGAAATTCCCACTACTCCTGTAGTTGTGGCGGATGTTTGGGTGCGTGCTGGAGCCAGCTTAGAGCCAAAACCGTGGTTTGGCATGGCGCACTTTTTAGAACACATGATTTTTAAAGGTACGGCGACGCTACCCCCTGGAATGTTCGATTCCAAAGTGGAAAATCGGGGTGGCGTCAGTAATGCAGCGACAAGCTATGATTATGCTCATTATTCACTCACCACAGCTGCTCCTTATTTAAAAGATACTCTGCCCTACTTGGGAGAACTACTACTCAATGCGGCAATTCCAGAAGATGAATTTAGCCGCGAACGAGACGTGGTACTAGAAGAAATTCGCTCTTGTCAAGACGATTCCGACTGGATAGGATTTCAAGCGCTGATTCAAAGCATCTATCCGCATCACCCTTACGGACGTTCGGTGTTGGGTACAGAACAAGAACTGATGCAGCAATCGCCAGAAGCAATGCGCTGTTTTCACCGCACTCACTATCAGCCGGAAAACATGACGGTGGTAATTGCCGGGGGTATAGCCCAGCAACCAGCTTGGGAAATGGTAAATCATTCCTTTGCTGATTTTGCCGAACCCTCAAATTGTCCGCAGTTGGAGAAAGTGACAAAGCCAGCGATCGCCGGAATTCATCGTCAAGAATTGTGTTTACCACGCATAGAACAAGCGCGATTGTTGATGGCGTGGCTGGTACCTGGAGTGGAAGATATCCGTACTGGCTATGGTTTAGATTTCTTGTCAGTGTTATTGGCAGAAGGGCGGACTTCGCGTTTAGTGCATGATTTGCGAGAAGATTTGCAATTGGTACAGGGAATTTGCAGTAGTTTTTCTCTACAACGAGAATCAAGTTTATTTACAATTACTGCTTGGTTAGAACCAGAAAATCTGGAGGAAGTTGAGTCTTTAATTTGCGCTCATTTGGATGATTTGCAGACTAAAGGAATTAGCGAACAAGAAGTTACCCGTATACGCAGACTTCTATGTAACGAGTATGCCTTTTCTACCGAAACGCCAAATCAACTGACAGGGCTTTATGGATATTACAATACCATCGCCCAAGCTGAATTAGCTGTGACATATCCCCAACAGATTCAGTCTTTTGATGCCCAAGAATTGCAAAAATTAGCTAAACAGTATCTCTCGCCGCAAAATTACGCGGTTACTGTACTTAAACCGTGTTAGTTATTGGGCATTGGGCATTGGGCATTAGGCATTGGGCATTGGGCATTGGGCATGGGGCATTGGGCATTGGGCATTGGGCATGGGGCATGGGGCATTAGTTTTTGACAAAGGACAAATGACAAAGGACAAATGACAAATGACAAATGACAAAGGACAAATGACAACCTTGCTGCAAAAATCGCCCATCCATCGCACTGTATTGAACAATGGGATTGTCGTGCTGGTGGCAGAAAATCCGGCTGCGGACATTATTGCAGCGCGAATCTTTGTGCGTGCCGGTAGTTGTAACGAAAATCGGGAAAAAGCAGGGTTAGCACATTTGTTATCAGCAGTGATGACAAAAGGATGTGATGGACTTTCTAGCTTGGAAATTGCAGAAAAAGTCGAGTCTGTAGGGGCGAGTTTGAGTGCGGATGCTGGCACTGATTATTTTTTGCTATCTTTCAAGACGGTAACATCTGATTTTGGGGAAATTTTAACATTGGCAGGGCGGATTTTGCGATCGCCGACTTTTCCTGAAACTCAAGTGGAACTAGAACGGCGTTTAGCACTCCAGGATATTCGTTCTCAAAAAGAGCAACCATTCAATGTCGCCTTTGAACAAATGCGGCAGGTAATGTACCAAAATCATCCCTACTCCATGTCAGTGCTGGGAGATGAAACCACCATGAGCCGCTTAACTCGTGCGGATTTAGTGGAGTATCACCAGACTTATTTTCGTCCAGATAATGTAGTAATTAGTATTGCTGGTAGAGTCACACCCACAGATGCAGTAGGATTAGTGGAAGAAGTTTTTGCTGATTGGCAAGTGCCAGATCAGGCAGTACCAATACTGAATTTACCTGAGATTAAGGTAGAGCCGCAGGTAAGGTTAAAGCCAGTACAGACACAACAATCAATCGTGATGCTTGGGTATTTGGGAACATCGGTGAGTTCTGTTGATTACGCCGCCCTGAAGTTGCTGTGTACCTACTTAGGAAATGGGCTTTCTAGTCGGTTGTTTGTCGAATTGCGGGAAAAACGCGGTTTAGCTTACGAAGTATCAGCTTTTTACTCCACAAGGCTATTTCCAGCCTCCTTTGTAGTTTACATGGGTACAGCACCAGAAAATACCAGCATTGCCCTAGAAGGATTGCGTACAGAAGTAGATTTGTTGTGTACCACCGAAGTATCCGAAAGCGCACTCCAAGCTGCGAAAAATAAGATCCTGGGGCAATACGCCTTGGGTAAACAAACCAACGGGCAAATTGCTCAGATATACGGCTGGTATGAAATTTTGGGCTTAGGAATTGATTTTGACACCAAGTTTCAAGAATTGGTTGCGGCGGTGAGTGCCAAGGATGCGATCGCTTCAGCTTGTAAGTATTTAAAAGAGCCTTACTTGTCTTTAGTTGGTCAAGAAGAAGCAATTAATCGAGCGATCGCGAACTGAGAATGTACCGCAGCTTTGCCCATCAGAGATATTGTAAAATCTAGCAGCTGTTTTTTCGACCAAGCGGCTGTACCATTAGCATGAGAATATTCTGGGAGTGAATTCCATGCAAAGCAGCCTGACAGCAAGTATTTTGAGTTACTTAAAATTACTAGACCCAACTGTAAATCGCTGTAGAATGGAAAAACGGCAAAAAGATTGGTGGCCAAAGAGGTCTAAATCTTTATCAGCTATTAAAATACTCTTGTTCTCCGCTACGCCTCTGCTTATTACCTCAACGACTCTAGTATCAATAGCAGCCCCACAAAAAATTGCCCAAGTAAATCCTGGAAATAGCATCAACCGCCCTAGCCTGAAAGTTGGCAGTCAAGGCGAACGTGTGGCTGAACTTCAGGCAGCTCTGAAACTTTTGGGTTTTTATTCTGGTGCAGTAGATGGTATTTATAGTGAAAATACAGCTACTGCTGTTTCCCGATTTAAACAAGCAGCTGGCTTGAATCCAGATGGCATTGTTGATGCCAGCACTTGGCAACGACTTTTTCCTAATCAACCAGTAGCAGCATCAACCGCCCCTTCATCCCAGCCAAGATTTAACTCAGCGACAAATTTTCCTGTTCCAACCCAGGCTAGTAACCTCACCAACGTTGGAAATCCCAACCCCAACCCTCCCAGACAAGCTGTAACACAAGTTCCCACTAGGCCAGAACCAAAACCTACTACCCCAAAAAAAGCTGTAACCCAAGTTACGAACAACCCTGAGCCAAGACCTGCTACTCCCAGAAAAACTACAACTTCTAGCACAAAGAAAGCGCCAAAGCGTACTACATCAACTACTAGAACTCAGTCAAACACAACTACAAAACGAACTCCTGGTATTCAATACACCTCAGAAGGATTGCCAATTTTGCGTATAGGATTACGTGGTTCTGAAGTTGTTAAGCTGCAACAACAACTGAAAAAGCTTGGTTTCTTGAAAGGTGATGCCGATGGCGACTTTGGCGAGACAACCGAAGCAGCAGTGAAAGCTGCACAAAAACGCTATGGTTTAGAACCTGACGGCGTAGTTGGTGGCTCTACCTGGGAGGTTCTTTTGCGGCGTTAGGCATAGTATGAGCATAGCCAGCATCTCCTTTGTGTGTAAGCAAAAACGCTGACAAAATGCTTTGAAGTTTTGATATAGCAAGGGACTGGGGACTGGGGACTGGGTGAAAAGCCTTTTTGTGTCTAAGTTTTATCGTCTGTTGATGTCCTAACCACCAAGACTTGTGCTATAACTTATTTCTTTTTTGGAAATCCCCAAGTTACAGAGGTTTTTTAACTTTAATAAACCTCTGTAAGGGTTTTGCGCTTCACAGCATTTTTTATGAATTTAACTAAATCATCGTAATACCATTTTGAAAAATGATTGTGACACATGGATTCACACCAAGCCAGACGCACCAAGGCAATTCCCAATCTAAAATCTAAAATCCAAAATCTAAAATGGTATAAGTTCCCCACTTAAATTGTACTCAGGTCGGTGTGGGTAGTTCACTACGGTACATCCTGCAATACGATAAAGATATACCGATTAGAAATATCTCTCTTGGCAGTACTGAAAAATTACATTGATTTTAGGCTGATAAAAGATGATGGCAACTTTAGGAGTCAAGCACAACAACACTCGATAGTGTTACAAATCACAACTGGCAATAGTGAAATTAATTAAACTTACTGCTAATTCCTCTAAAAAAACTTATGCAACACTTTTTATTAACTTGGCTCGGTACTGCGGTGGCGTTATTCATTACAGCTAATATCGTTCCGGGATTCTTTATCAAGAATTTTGTGACTGCCTTAATCGCTGCCTTTGTAATTGGTTTGGTTAATGCATTTATTAGACCAATTTTACAGATTTTGACGTTTCCAATTACCTTGCTCACCTTTGGTTTATTTACATTGGTGATTAATGCTTTAGCCCTTTGGCTGGCAAGTGTCCTAACTCCTGGTTCTGGTTTTGAGATTCAGGGTTTTTTACCTGCTTTGTTAGGTTCAATTGTACTAGCAATTGTTTCTAGCATCATTAACTATTTTTTGAGAGTTGTTGACTAGAAAATTAAGGAACTTTTGTAATACTAATAATATTTAAAGCTTGGGCAACAGCAAGAGTTACCGCTCCTGGTTGCCCTTGTATTTGGAAAATTTGTTTAGGAACTAAAAACTTTACTCGCAATTCCTCTATGTTTGTAAAGGGGAAAACAGTCGAAGATGTGAGTTGAGAAGCTGCAAGAATAGCAGCTGCCTCTGCTACGCTAGGTGTACCTACTCGATCGTCGATAATTGTGGCAGGGTTGGGGACACAGACAGAGCGAAGTATTTCCGCAGAAAAGGTTTTTAGGGGCAAATTGCGGAGGCGACAAAGTTTGACTAAGCCAACTTCTGAGGCTTTAGTATCAATGGTAGCAATCCCTGCGATCGCACTTGGAAAAAGTTGATTTTCTCGAAACACTTGCTCAATTGCCCCATCAATCAACTGCCATGAGGTTCCCCGTTTACAACCGATTCCTACCCATAAAACCTGTTGCACTTGGTATATTTCCTTACTCAATTCGTCAGGGTTTACTCCAACAGCCAACCAAATAAATCTCCTACTGTCAGCCTCAACTCACTTGCAAAATCTGGCACAGGGAGTAAAGCTTCTAGTTCATCCAACATGACTGGCTGTTGATTGCGGATGTACACAAATACCGTTTGTTCTTCTGGATCGATCAACCAACCCATTTGTGTTTCATAATTCAGGCAATGCAGAATATTTTTTGTAACTTTTGTTTGTCTTTGATCGGGTGATAGAATCTCAATAGTCCAATCAGGAGCGGCTGAAAATAAATTTGCTACCCTGCCATTTTCTTTGCGAGGTATTCTCTCCCAGGTAAATACTGCTACATCCGGGACAATTGATCTGCCACCAAAAGTACACCGCAGTTCTAGATATGCTCGTGCAACTTTTTGGGGTTTCAATACAGCATTAATAAAAATAATCAATTCACCTTGAATAGTGCTATGTTCTCCCTGTGCCATTGGTTTTTGAATAATTTGACCATCGATGTATTCATTAGCGGGCTTTGTTTCTGGTAATATAAGAAACTCTGCCAAAGTTATGTTTTTTGATGGTGTCCGTACCATTTGCGATCGCCTCCAGTCCAGCAATTCTAATTAAAAAACCGCAAAGTACACAAAGAAGCTTTAACTTAACTCTTACTCTGCGTACCTTTGCGCTACCTCAGCGTAACTTTGCGTTAAAAAAAATATTACATCCTCTCCAATACCTGAATTCCCAATAAAGATAATCCCAACTTCAGAGTTCTAGCAGTCAAATCACACAGAATCAAGCGAGATGTGCGCTGCGGTTCTTCCGCTTGTAGTATAGGACAGCGATCGTAAAATTGGTTAAACTTTTGACTCAGTTCAAACAAATACTCACATAAACGATTGGGCAACAAATCTTGCTCTACACTACTAATAACTTCATCCAGTTGAAGTAAATATTTTGCCAGCGCTAATTCTGTTTCATGCTGCAACAAAACAGCATTATTTCCCAACTCTTTAAAGTTAATATCACCCTTGCGGCTAATCCCATAAATCCGTGCATAAACATACAGCATATAGGGCGCAGTATTACCTTTGAGATCCAGCATTTTGTCGTAGCTGAAGATGTAGTTACTGGTGCGATTTTGGCTTAAGTCTGCATACTTAACTGCGCTAATTCCAACTACCCTAGCAACTTTATTAATAAATTCTTCAGTTTCAATACGTTCTTCTTTTTGTAATCTAGTTTTTAGGTCAGCATGGGCATGAGAAACAGCTTCATCTAATAAATCCCGCAACCGCACAGTATCACCAGAACGAGTTTTGAATTTCTTACCATCTTCTCCTAACACTAACCCAAAGGGAACATGCACTAATTCGACATCATCGGGTATCCATCCGGCTTTGCGTGCGACTTGGAAAACTTGAGTAAAGTGGTTTGATTGTCCAGCATCGGTTACATAAATTATCCGCTTTGCTCGATCCTGCTGAATCCGGTAGCAGAGGGAGGCTAAATCAGTTGTGGCGTAGTTATAGCCACCATCTGATTTCTGGATAATTAAAGGCAAAGGTTCACCTTCTCTATTTTTAAAGCCTTCCAAGAAAACACATTTTGCCCCTTGGTTTTCTACCAGTAACCCAGATTTATCTAAATCTTCCACAACTCCTGGTAGTAAGGGATTGTAGAAAGATTCGCCTCGTTCAGTTAACTTGATATCCAATAACTCATAAATTACTTGAAACTCCCGCCGTGACTGTTCGCACAAAAGTTTCCAAGCATGGAGTGTATCTTCTGCACCTGCTTGTAATCTGACAACTTCTTGGCGTGCTGTTTCTTGAAAAGCTTCATCTGTATCAAACCGCAATTTGGCTTTGCGATAAAAAGAGACTAAATCACCAATATCTAAAGCATTAGCGGTGGTAAGCGCGTCTGGGTAAACTTCGCGCAGATAGGCGATTAACATTCCAAACTGCGTACCCCAATCACCGACATGATTTAACCGCAGCACATCATGTCCAAGAAATTCTAAAATCCGGGCGATGGAATCACCAATAATCGTCGAACGCAAGTGTCCGACGTGCATTTCTTTGGCAATATTGGGACTGGAAAAATCAACAATTTCCCGCTTTGGCGTTTGTGCGGCTGGAACTCCCAGCCTGGGATCGGCTTGAATCGCGTTTAGTTGTGCTTCTAAATATGCTGTTTTCAGCTTGAGATTGATAAATCCTGGCCCAGCGATTTCCGGTGGTTCACAGATTTCGGATACATCTAGTTTCTCAACGATCGCACCTGCGATCGCTCTTGGTTGCAATCCTAACTTTTTACTCAGGGATAAAGCCACATTCGCCTGATAATCGCCAAATTTAGGATTGCTAGCAGTAACCAAAATTGGATCTACTCCAGCAAAGTCAGCGCCAAAAGCCGCGATTAAAGCCTGCTCTAAGAGAGCTTTTAGTTTTTCTTGTGTAGCGTTCATATATAGATTTTATCTGTGAAAGGGGGAATGTAGCTCTGGAAAAGCTTGATTATTTTAACCTTAAAAGATATTCATCAAGTCTAATCAAAGACTGCCATTTTAAGGTAAAACCCCCTTAAATTGTCTCCCATCGTCGGCATAACTTCTAGATTCTGACGATACCGAAGTCGATTTTGACAGACTACTAGTTAATCAAGTCAACTAAAGCGTAGTACGTAGTAAACACTTTAGCGCTTAAAACAAAGACCAAACTTATTTACCCAGGTTTCATTGATTTGATAGATTACTACGTTTTCCAACGTAAGTACGGAGATCATCTCTATTTTTATAGCAGCGTATTAACTAAGCCTTAGCTTCGTTGATACGGATGACGGCACACCATTACTTATCTACCTCATTTAAATGAAAATGCCTATAGATTAAGCTTTTAGCTTTTCACTATAGAAATTGCATATCTGATTTTCATAATAAGTATATATTCTTGATTAAATTTTAATCATGCATAAGTTTAACTACTAAGTGTTGATAACAGTGTCATCCTAGATAAAAAATCTATTTTTTCAGTAGAAACACTTTAGATAAAGCGCTATTTAAATATACTAGCAAAAGTAAATAGACAGATTGACGTTGCAGAAGTCTAGCTGTTAGAAGTAAGAGACAACTGAAGAGATATAGCTGCTCAAAAAGCATTATCTAAATTGTTTTTCCTACTTAATGGCTCATAAAATGAAACTTAATTTATTCACTGCCTTGATTGCCGCTACAGCTACATTAACCGGATTAGTTTCCAAAGTAGAAACTGCATCTGCTGCTGATTTTAATTGGAATAGTTCATGGACTCAACCAACTGTATATAATAAGTCTCAAACTGGTTTTAACGACACTCCTTTTCAACAATTTGTCCAAGCAGAAAGTGTTGCTCTTCCAAACAGCGGACAATTTAAATTAGACCCCAATAAATTAAATCTAAAATACGATCACGATGTTTCTGTTTACTTTATTAATGAGGGCGCAGGTTATAGAAACCAGTTAGCCTTTGAAGCTACAGGAACTACTAACAAATCTGGGCTACTTTTTAATGATATTTCCTGTCAAGGAAATGGATGTGTTAGTGGTGACTGGGGTGGTAACGCACTAAAACTAGGTGATGGGGTCAAAGTTGGTAATGTTACCGCAGGTACTCAACTAGATTTATGGTTGAGAGCTGATGGTTTGAACCGTGGCAACTCTGCCAATATCTTTGGTACTGACACTGCCTCTAACGCTGACGGACTACAGCACACAGTTGCTTATGCTTACAACAACTACATCCTCTTAGCATTCGAGGATTTATACGGTGGTTTACACGCTTCAGGAGTAGATTCTGCAACTGGTAAGTGGAACGAAGGTTCCGATCGCGACTTTAATGATGTTGTCGTCGTTCTTGATGTCGGTGAGGCAAATGTTAAAGCGTTAATTGGTGCTACCGTTCCTGAACCATCTGTGACTCTATCAATGTTTGCGGTGGGAGCAGTTAGCATGTTTGGATTGCGCCGTCGCCGTCAAAGTCGCACTTCTAACTAAACTTTGAGACGGTGCTAAATATAAATAAACTGCATTTAGTTTCATTGTAAAATAACCAGCGATCGCATTTTCACCCGTATAAATAATGTACGGGTGATTTTACGTTTGTAGTGGCATTTATAAGCTAAAGCACATCTATTTTGTATATTAAAATTTTCTCAGTATCTTGTGGGGTGGACATCTTGTCCGCCCTGATTATGCAACTTGAATGCTGATTAGCTTATTTTATCTATTGCGATCGCGTTCTAAATCATCAATCACTTTTTGCAAATACCACTCGTCTGACATCCCAGGATGGTAATCTTTGTTTTGCTGAATCAATCGTTCGGCAATTTCCCAATATCCTCCAACCATTCGTAAAAGTCGCTGACGTAGCAGGTGATATTTTTGCTTTTTTGACTCTGGACTAAATTTCTGAATTTTTTCGAGGCTATTTAAGACTTGTTGATAATTTTCCCAGTCTTCTTGTTCGCAAAAGATACTCCCCGCCCGTTGATAATCTTCCACGGCGTTTTGTATTTCTTCTAAGCAAGTATAGGCAATGCCGCGATTGTAGTAAGCTTGAGCATCATCAGAATTAATTTGCAGCGCTTGGGTGTAATCTTGAATTGCACCGAGATAATTACCCATTGTCCGATAGACATTACCTCTGGCAATATAAACTAAGACATCTTCGGGTTGCATCTGGACTGCTTGGTTAAGATCCGCGATCGCACCTTGATGATCTCCTAAGATAGAACGGGCTTTACCTCGGTTGCGATAGACAATGGCATCTTGAAAATTTAGTCGTAATGCTTGATTAAAATCTGCGATCGCTTCTCGATAATTTCCCATTTTACAACGCACAACCCCACGACAGCAGTAAGCTTGGGCATCTTGCGGATCGGCTTTTAATACCCAGTTTAAATCGGCTAGTGCCTCTTGAGTATCTCCCTTTTCAGCTTTTTCTAATAATTGTGTGAAATAATCATTGGTAGATAAAATCGGCGCATTAGTGGTACGCGATTCCTCAAGGACAGGTAATTCTTTAGGTTGTAGCTGTTTAATTCGTTCCAAAGACAGACGACAATTCTCTTTATCCTGTTGCTCTAGATATAACCCAGCAGCTTTTTTAAAGTTAGCGATCGCATCTTGAATATAACCTTGTTTGCGCCGCACCATTCCCCGCAGATTATAAGCAGCAGCATAATTGAGATTGAGACGAATCGCATGTTCTACATCATCTAGCGCCCCCGGTAAATTTTTCAGCGCTACTCTAGCCAATCCCCGGCAATAATATGCCTCTACACTCTCAGGATTCAGCTTCAGGGCTTCGGTATAATCTGAAACAGCTTTCAGGATTGCTCCTGAGTCATAATGTGCTAAACCCCGTTGTAAATAAGCTTCGCTAAAGTAAGGTGTCAGTTGTAAAGCATGGTTAAATTCCTCAATTGCTCCCGCGTAATCTTTTCGCCTAGCCTTTTCCAATCCCCGATTGTAAAATTCGTCATTCATGGCATTTGTTTGGTTTATTCAGTTCATTGAATTCCAGCAGGCTTGTTTCGTAGCCTAATCTATGCATTCGACTTGATATTTTAAGTATATTTCATATTTTTTGTGAAGTAAAAACAACACACTACCCTAAGTTGTGATAAATGAAATTTATCTAATAGAATATTGTACGCGTTCAAATTCTAGAGTTAAGTTTAATTAAAACATCACTAATTATTTATACTAATGAAAATTAGAACTATTACAACAGGTATATCAATTCAATCTCTCCAATATCAGGAAAAAATTAAGCAAGCTGCTGAGTTTAATCAGCAGGTGCAGATTTTGTTTGAAAAACAAGGATATGAAGTCCAAACAACTAGAATTGCTACTAATAGCTGGGAAGATTATCTGCAAGGCTTATCTAAAATCGAAATTATTAATGAAATTCAAGCTATCGAACAACTTTGTCAAAGTTTGAATATCAGCTTTTTCAATATTGGTTATGCTAGCAAATCGGAAACTATAGATATAATTCCAGATATCAATAAAAATACATCAATTATTTATTGCTCTAGCAAAATAGGGGACAGAGAAAACGGGATAATTTTTGAGAATGCTCAGGAATCTGCCAAAGCTATTAAACGTATTTCCCAAGAAAGTGAAAATGGCTATGGTAACTTTCATTTTTGTGCATGGGCAAACTGCCAGCCAGATATCCCATTTTTTCCTACGGCATACCATACAGGCAATACATCTTTTGCTATAGGTTTAGAGTTAGGCGATTTGGTAACGCAAGCATTTTCACAAGCTAACAATATTTCTACAGCAGAGCAAAACCTGCAATTACTTTTAGAATTAGAATTAAAGAAAATCGCAGTTATTGCTGAAAAAATCTCCGATAAATTTGCCGTTATATATAAAGGAATTGATACATCTCTAGCTCCATCTTTAGATAAAGAAAATAGTATTGCTTTTGCTTATGAAAAATTGATGAATGGCAAGTTTGGGCATTCAGGAACTCTCGCAATTTCTGGGATGTTGACTCGCGTCTTGAAAAATGTATCAGTAAAAACCTGTGGTTATTCTGGACTGATGCTTCCAGTTTGTGAAGATGTTGGACTAGCTACCAGAGCTAATGAGCAAACATATAATATTACAAATTTATTATTATATTCAGCAGTTTGTGGCTGTGGACTAGATACAGTTCCGATTCCAGGTGATATCACAATAGAAAAAATTACAGCTTTATTAATTGATATGGCAACTTTAGCTATCAAATTAGATAAACCACTATCAGCACGATTATTTCCAATTCCAAATAAAAAAGCTGGGGAAATGACTACATTCAATTCCCCATATCTCGTAGATTGTAAAATATTTACGGTTGACTAAAATTATTCTGAAAGCAAGCTGGGAGAAGTTAGCACAAAAACATCTCTACTTCCTTGAGCATCAATCTGTGGTTTGATCGGAGTGGTAAAGTGGAAAAAATCACGATCGTTGACTAATAATAGTTCTCCCGGATTTAGAACTTTGCTAAACACGGGCTTTTGTTTTTTGTCAGTATATAGATGTGTTTCTCCACCTTGAATATTATCTCTATCTACTGAAAATATACCGATAAAATCAGTACCATCTTGATGGATACCTTCAGGTGCTGGATTACCCAAATTATCCGCCGAACAAATAGTTCTAATTTGATGAACTCCGATTTCAGCTTCAGGATGAAGTTTACAAGAATCACTGAATGCTAAGACAAGATTCTTAAAAATATCAAGTTCTATAAGTGCATCTTCTAATTCTGCAAACTCTCTTTTTATGTCACCTACTAATGGATTATACTCTTTACTTTGAAAGAGGTAGCCATGAGGTAATTTGATTAATTGATTTCCATAAACTGTAAACCGAGATAATCTTCTGGAACGATAAGTGCCTTTGATATAAGGGTCAATAGGCATATTACTAAAAAATGCCTTAAAACCTTCTGGATTGATAGAATTTACCTTTCTGAGAGTAAACAGAAAAGCATATTCTAATTCCGTTGCTGTCCACACTTTTTGCATAGGATTTACCTCCTTGCACGTTGAAATTCTCCCAGATTTTATGGGAGGCTTGTAATACTTAGTATATGCTACTTTTTATTACTATGTTGTCAATTTAACTACAAAAATTGACAATCCATGATATGTAAAGTTACTCAAATGCTGTCGCAGGGCGGAGTAGCTGCTGAAAAGATTTGCAGATATGGGTTTGGTGGGCAAAGAATCGACGTATATTTACAAACAGCAACAAGGTTCCATAATGATAGATTGGCTTTACAAATACCCACCTTTGTATCCCGGTATTTTACTCAAGCGTTACAAGCGGTTTTTTGCTGACGTTCAACTGACTTCTGGCGAAATAGTGACAGCACACTGTCCCAACACAGGGCCAATGATTGGAGTATCGACACCTCTAAGTGCAGTACAGCTTTCCAAAAGCGATAATCTTAACCGCAAATTGGCTTACACTCTAGAACTAATTCAGGTACATGACAATGAGCCGACTTGGGTAGGCATAAATACTTTTTTGCCCAATCGGGTGGTAAAGCTAGCTTTGGCGAAACATCTTTTTCCAGAATTGGGCGACTACAGCCAAATCAAGGGCGAGGTGGTTTATGGGCTAGATAAAAAAAGTCGAGTGGATTTTTTCTTGACGGGAAGTGATGAGGAACGCCCGATTTATTTAGAAGTGAAAAATACAACTTTGTCTGAGGGGAGATTAGCTTTATTTCCTGACACGGAGACTACAAGAGGACAAAAACACTTGCGAGAACTGATGGCACTGTTACCTTTGACTCGTGCGGTGATGCTTTACTTTATCAATCGCGGTGATTGTATCGAGTTCTCCCCTGGCGATCGCACAGATCCTATATATGGTAAATTATTGCGGGATGCGATCGCTCTCGGTTTAGAAGTTTTACCTTGTCGTTTTGAAATTTCCCCCGAAGGTATCCGTTATTTGGGTTTAGCAAAACTAAAAATTTGATTGCATTTAATTAAGAGAGACTAGCAATTGCAAAGTTTCTACACGAATAAAGCAATAAATCCATCTAGACAGCATCTAGATGGATTTGTTGGTAGTTGATGTTTACTAAAAAATATTCAACCAGACTGTCATGAAGAAATGACTATAGGTAGTCGTCACCCCAAAAATAGCATTCGCTATTCTGACGTTGGGTTATGCAGGAATCAAAACTGTGTCAATGACGTGGATGACACCGTTATCAGCAGCAACATCTGCTGTTGCAACTGTTGCATCATTGATCTTAACGCCATTAGAAGCGTCAATTTTTACATCTGAACCTTCAACTGTTTTAGCTGTTTTTAGCTTAACTACATCAGCAGCCAGTACCTTGCCTGAAACAACATGATACGTCAAGATTTTCTTGAGCTTGGGAATATCTTGAAGTAATGCGTCTACTGTACCTGCTGGAAGCTTATTAAATGCTTCATCGGTGGGTGCAAAAACGGTAAATGGCCCATCACCTTGAAGTGTATCTACCAAACCAGCTGCTTGGATTGCTGCAACTAGTGTGTTGAAAGAACCATTGTTAGTGGCAGTGTCAATTATGTTGGCCATGTGTTTTATCTAGTTCTGTGTAACTTGTTACAAATCTAAACTATTTACTTAATAAAATCTATCTATCATTAGGCGTATGTCAAATCATTTTTGTTATTGATACTATAAAAGTTTACATATATTTTTCTCCAAGTAAAGAATTATACGTATATCGTCCAGGTGGATAAGTTATGGGCACTGCTGAATGCCATTAAGACTCAGAGCCATCAACTATTGGAGGAATAGTTGTCACTGCTGGTTTATTAGGAATATGGCTGAAGAAAAAGAAAGCAATTAGCTAGAAAGAACAGTCCTTTTTTTACCTTTTGGAAAAGAACAGATCGTAAATCCCTCAAACTACTGTGCAGTAGTTATGAGGGATTTGGTCATCTTCCACTAAAACGGCGATCGCTCTAATATATCGATCTAATTCTCGATAATTTAGAGTCGCTGCTTGTGTTTTACACCGATCGCTACTATTGCTATTAATTTGCAATTATTCTTAGAACTTTAAAGCAACTTAGCTAAGATAGCAAGTAATTTTAATTAAAAACTATTATTGTCTTTTTCTCACAAAAACATTCCAAAAATATATCAAAAGATAGATGACCAAGTTTAAATAAAGTTAAATAACTTAGTTTTTGCTATGCCAATAGCTTAAAAGACTTATATATTTAGTCAGATTTATAAAATTCAGAAGTTTTGATAAATGCTTGCTCAGGTGTAGGCTTTATGATAATGTCTCCTAATAGCACTAGAATTAGATGCAAATCAGTCGCAGATAGCTTTTGAGAATTTCTAGAACTAGTGTTAAGCATTATCGATAATATACAATCGCTCGTCTATTCGGCATCTGTGGGATTAATGCTACTTCAAAAGCATTATTTCCACGCTAGTAAGTCGCTGTGAATATTTATCATCAGGTTCAGGCAGGAGGCAGGAGGCAGAAGGAAAGAGGGTTTTAGTCCACTTTACTTTTATTAACATAGTTTGATTTTTCCCGCCTGTTCTACTTAGTATGGAATTTTTATCAACTTATGGTGGCATAAACAAAGGTGCTGAGATGCCACTGTGATACGTTCTATGTTCTTTATGTATGTTGCTAGTGAGTATGGATTTAATGTCTGTTTGTTACGAAATATAGGCGAAAGTCACTAAATTTTTCTAGTCAAATTAATTTAATCGAATCATCATGTTGAATATTAGAATTTATTTGTGGCAATTCGATCGGTCAATACTGAAAAGAAAATTTTCTAGATTTTTAGCTTTTATCCTCAGTGCCATTTTAGTTGTAGTTTTGGCAAATAACAGTTTTGCGACTGCACCCAAAACTACAGAGATATTATGGGATACTTACGGCATACCGCATATATATGGTAAAGATGCTCCAAGCGCTTTCTCTGCATTTGGTTGGGCACAAATGCAGAGTCACGCTAACTTGCTGTTGCGCCTCTATGGTCAAGCTAGGGGAAAAGCAGCCGAATACTGGGGAGAAGAGTATTTAGAATCTGATAAATGGGTACTGACGATGGGAGTATCCGATCGTGCTAATTCTTGGTATCAGGCACAAAGTCCAGCTTTCCGTAGTTATATAAATGCCTTTGCCAGTGGGATAAATACTTATGCCAAAGCCCATCCTGATTTAATTGACGAGCAAGTAAAAATAGTATTACCTGTAAAACCAGAAGATGTGTTGGCGCATTTGCAAAGAGTGCTGAATTTTACTTTTGTCGTCAACCAAGAACAGGTAGCAGGTATTACTCATACTCAATCGGAAGCTGGTTCTAACGGTTGGGCGATCGCACCTAAGCATTCTGCCAGTGGCAAGGCGATGTTGCTGGCAAATCCCCACTTGTTCTGGTCGGATTTATTTGTCTGGTACGAAGCCCAAATTACTGCCCCAGGAATGAATGCTTCTGGAGCAGCGCTGGTGGGAATTCCAGTTTTAGCGATCGCTTTTAACGATTATTTGGGTTGGACTCATACCGTCAATACTCATGATGGTTGGGATGTATATAAGTTGAAATTAGCTGATGATGGTTATCTTTTTGATGGCAAAGTCCGTGCTTTTACAACATCAAAGTTTTTGTTAAAAGTTAAGCAAAAAAATGGCTCGTTAGTCGAACAACCATTATTAGTCAAAAGTTCCGTCCACGGTGCAGTCGTTCAAGAAAAAGATGGGTTTGCTGTGGCACTGCGGGTTGTCGGTACAGACCGTCCCGGTGTATTGGAACAGTGGTGGGATATGGCGCGTTCCCAAAACTTAACCCAATTTCAAAAGGTATTGAAACGCTTGCAACTACCGATGTTTACTGTCATGTATGCAGACCGAGCCGGACATATCATGCACTTATTCAACGGTCTGGTGCCGATTCGTCAACAGGGAGACTTTCAATACTGGGAAGGTTTAATTCCTGGCGATACATCTAAGACTTTGTGGACAAAAATGCACCCATACAAAGATTTACCGCGTGTAATTGACCCGCCTAGCGGTTGGTTGCAAAATGCTAATGATGCACCTTGGACAACGACTTTCCCTGCTGCGATCAAAGCAGATGATTACCCTGCTTATATGGCTCCACGAGGAGAGATGTCTTTCCGGGCACAAAGTTCTGCAAAAATACTGGCTGAAGATCCAAAAATTTCTTTTGAGGAAATGATTAAGTACAAACATTCCACCAAAATGGAACTTGCAGAACGCATCCTCGATGATTTAATTCCCGCAGCTCAAAAATATGGCGATGAATTAGCCCGTCGTGCTGCTGATATTTTAGCTGCTTGGAATCGCAATGCTGATGCTGATAGTCGAGGCGCGGTATTGTTTTCTTTTTGGTGGCAAGAAATGGATAAAAACCAAACCTTCAGTATTCCTTGGAGTGAGAACTCGCCGCGCACCACACCCGATGGTTTAAAAAACCCAGAAAGTGCGGCGAAAGCGCTACAAATAGCAGCAACCAAAGTCGAAAAAGCTTATGGAAAGCTAGATGTTGCTTGGGGTGAAGTCTTCCGAGTGCATAGCGGAAACTTAGATTTACCTGCCAATGGTGGCGATGGGGATCTAGGAATATTCCGCGTCCTCAATTTTGCTCCAGCTAACGATGAACGCTTTCAAGCTGTCGCTGGTGATAGTTATGTTGCAACCATTGAGTTTTCACAACCAGTAAAAGCAATGGCTCTCATCAGCTACGGTAACGCTACTCAACCCGGTTCGCCCCACATTACTGACCAACTACCACTGTTTACTCGCAAGCAATTGCGTTCTGTTTGGCGAACTCAGAAAGAAGTACTAGCACATTTAGAGGAACGCAAAACTTTTTGAGAGCTGCGCTAACCATGAGTTATGCATCAAAAGCCTGCCTGTACAGTTTGAAGATTGTTCTTTTGATAACGCTTGTTAGTATTTCTTTAGCAGCGTTGTCAGAAAACAAACAACTGAATAATGATGAACCACAAATTCTTCAGACTGAGATTAGCGATCGCATCAAATAGCAAATTCTGATTATGTTAATGCTAAATACAAACCCACGCGATCGCTTTTGACAATATTGGTGGGTGCAGCAATGTCTACTTTGGTGCAATTATGCAGGGTGTGACTCGTAATCCATTGGCCGATCCTGGTATTTTGGGGGTGAATGCAGGTGCAGTTTTTGCTGTAATAATTAGTATTGTTCTATATTGGCAAGGTAATTAGTTATGATTCTCATAGTACTTGCACCCTACGCGCCAGTTGCTCATGCCATGACCGCGCTGGCTCCCTTTAATCCCCTATCTACCTGCAAGAAAGGGAAGTAAAGCGCTGATTTCGTGGGGTGGGGTTCTTTGGGTTTAATTAAGTAATCAAGTAGATATGATATTACATACTTACAAAATTCTCTAAAATTCTCTTAAGTTTAATTATGTCAATGTCATTATCGAGCGATAATTTACATTACCAACTGTCAGCAAATAATTTGACTTTGGGTTATGATAATATAACTATTATTAAGGATTTAGATTTAAATATACCACCAGGAAAAATAACTGCTTTAGTTGGTGCAAATGGTTCTGGAAAATCTACTTTATTACGGGGTTTAGCAAGATTATTAAAACCTCGCGTTGGCACAATTTATTTAGATGCAACAGATTTATTTAAGCTATCAACAAAAGATGTTGCTAAAAAATTAGGAATTCTTACCCAAGGCCCCGTTGCACCAGAAGGATTAACCGTTCGAGATTTGGTCGCTTGTGGAAGGTTTCCTTATCAAAACTGGTTGCAGCAGTGGACAAAAGAAGATGGAAAATTAGTAGAACTAGCGTTAGAAATTACTGGAATTAAATATTTGGCAGAACGCGAGTTAGATACTCTTTCTGGTGGACAGCGACAACGTGCTTGGATTGCAATGGCATTGGCTCAAGATACAGATATTTTATTGTTAGATGAACCAACTACTTTTTTAGATTTGGCGCACCAAATAGAAGTTTTAGATTTATTGTATGATTTGAACCAAAATCAGCAACGAACGATTGTCATGGTGTTACACGATTTGAATCACGCCTGTCGTTATGCTGATTATTTAGTAGCGGTGAAAGAAGGTCAAATTTTTGCTGTTGGCGAACCTAATTTGGTGATTACTGAGAAGATGGTAAGGGAAGTGTTTGGATTGGAATGTCGGGTTATCCCAGACCCGGTTTCCGGTACACCGATGTGTATACCAGTGGGAAGAAAGGGGAGAACATAGAAACAAATCAAAACCTTACACAGCAGAATACAGTTTAGTTAAGCATTTCTTCTTTCTTGTCTTGCAGAGTAGGGAATAAGTTTTGTAATTAGCAGCGATCGCAAAACATCTCGCAGATATGCAATGCTCTCTTCTGAAATTAAATTGCTGTATTTATTGCAGATATCTAATACAGTGGAGAGCGATCGCCTTTGATGTCCTTTGATGTAGATTGTGATATCTCCAGAGATGATAACGGTTTTCAAGTAATTGAACTACGCCACTCCCTACTCCCCGTCTCATTTATGGTCTAAAATCATTTTCTTGTAATCAACCCTCTAGATTGCTCCACTAGGCGAATAAACTCACCCCGATAACCCTCCTGGTCTTCCCCCTTCCCTTGGGTTGCCAATTTCATCACCAAATCATAACTAGCATCTCCCTTATACTCAGAGTCACGCAGCACCATCCCAAAGGTCGCTACCGCAGCAGCAAATCTCAGATTTGTGGAGGGGTCAGTTCTCAAATCATCATCTTGGATGGTTTGGGTAATTAGTTGACTGGTGCTGTCTTGGGGCGACTTGTAGCGCAGTTTCACCTGCATCAACTCATTACCAGCAGCATCCGAGACAGTTTCACCAGAACGCTGATACCGCAAAGGATCTATCTCTGGCAGTTTCACATCGCTTTTTGTACCAGTGGGAATTATTTCATAAAGCGCTGTTACAGAATGACCAGCCCCAATATCGCCTGCATCTTTCTTGTCATCATTGAAATCCTGGTTTTGCAGCAAGCGATTTTCGTAACCAATCAAGCGATATGCTTGAACTTTCGCCGGATTAAATTCCACCTGAATTTTTACATCCTTGGCAAAGTCACGGTTATTGACTATTTACAAGCCGCTACAACTATAGTATCCATCGTCTGGCAATGGTTAAAATGCAGCTATTGCCAATAAAAATGTATGGTGCAAAGTCTGTGTTTTCATTTTCATCATTTACAAGACAGTAGAAAGAAATATTTTGATTAGGCTGACCGAACATTTTAGGTATTATTCTCTTAAGAAATATTTCCAAATTTGGCTCATGCCCAAAGTTACTCATCCACATCTCAAATGCATCTTGATTTAAAAATTCAGAGTGGCGATAAACATCCAGTTCATCCCAAAATTTGCCGAATGAATAGTGTTCCATCTCTGGATATAAACGTCTGCTAAATTTCAATAAGTTTGCAATATAAAGAGTGCTAATTCGGTCTTTATCGTAGCTGTGATTTATGGGTTTAGCAAACACTGTTATCTCGCCCATGCTGCTACGACCCCAGTATAAAGTTCGGCTATTCACACTATTTACAAACGCACTAATAACTTCATATGTATTTGGCTCATGGCAAAAGTTTGGGAGCAAGCACATTTCTCCTAACAAAATAGCTTCGTCAAGATGCAATCTCGCCGCTTCTCCAAATTGCCGAATACAAAGTGAAAGTTTATCCATATTTTGGTAGTGATGCATAGTAATGATTTATTGTCGTAGAGAGGCATTATAGTGATGAACGAAATACCAGACTGCCCCAATGTGGTTGTCTATTGATTTTGAGGATGACAATGTTTTACGGACTAAGCGTTAGCAACTCGATCCTGCACAGATGAGCCAGACGGAATACTAAGGGGTGGGGCTGTAGGTAAGGGTTGAGTCTTTTGGTCAGACTCAGTTTGAATACGTTCTCTGGTAGGCTGATTCAAAGTGATGGGACTAGGAGCTTCCAATTCCTCTATCGGACTTTTTAGGGTTGCTAACTCCGGTGCAAATTCTGACTGCAAGCGTTGCAGAATTTTCATATCTGCTGCGGTAACTATCTTGGGATCGGTCGCTATTAGCTCATTGCTCCGATTCACACAGGCATTCAAGACTGTAGCAAATTCAGTTCGGGTTACAGGAAGAGTGCCAAAATTTTGGACGGGAACGACACAACTATACTGTTTTACCAATGTCTGGAGTGCTTGGTAGTCAGGGTGATTGGGGAGAATAGAAGTTTTTGGAGTAGAACTGCCAGCATTCTGATTGGCTGGAACTGCAACCGTAGCAGACTGGCGTAAAACGGCAATTCCTATTGAGGGTATCAATAAAAACAATATTACAATACTGACTCGCTGCCACATTTTGGATGGAATCGGGTAAGACACGGCTAAATCCTCACACTAAATTTCTTCTGTCACATTTGACTATTTACCTACAGGACTTACGCAAAATAATGAAAAAACGAACCGCATTCGCGCAGCGTCTCGTCAGAGAAGGACACAAAGGAATGAGAGTTTCAGAGAGTTATTGCGTAAGTCCTAACCTAGAATAGTCCTGAGCAGCTTGGGATTTGATGACCGTTTCAGTTTTGGTAACTGTAACTTATACAACACTAATCATTCCCGTCTAGCATTAGGGAATATCACAGTGTTTCTTCCAAAAGTGGATACTCCCGGCGTGAAGTTTGTTGAAGTTGTATTAGTTGTAGTTAGGAAACATCATAAATCGGGAAACCTGGAAATAAAGTTTTACCCAATAAATAAAAACTAATGGATAAACAGCAAATTATAAAACTGCTAATTGGTGATTTGACTTGGCAACGGCTGGTTAAATCTTTAATCTTTATCTATCTATTTTTTGCCGCATTTGTATATTTTCGGGCAGATAGCATGATTTTTTTGTCTCAGCCTTCTAGCTATCAGGATGATCCAAAAATTCTGAAGTTAAAGAGTGGGAAAGATACTAATATCTCAGCCATATATTTATTGAACAATCAAGCTAAATATACTATTCTTTATTCTCATGGTAATTCTGAAGATTTAGGAGATATCAAACAGATCCTAGAAAAATTACACGCTTGGGGTTTTAGTGTTTTTGCTTTTGATTATCGCGGTTATGGTACGAGTCAAGGAAAACCGACAGAAAGTCATGCATACGAAGATATCAATAGCGCTTACAATTATTTGACCCAAAATTTAAAAATCCCGCCTGAAAGAATTATAGTTTTAGGGCGTTCAGTTGGCGGTGGTTCTGCGGTAAATTTAGCAATGCAGAAACCTGTAGCTGGTTTAATTATTGAAAGTTCGTTTGTTTCCGCCTTTCAAGTAATAGTACCTTTTCGGATTTTACCTTTTGATAAGTTTCCCAATCTAGACAATATCAAAAAAGTCAAATGTCCGATATTGGTGATTCATGGAAAAGCAGATAACATAGTTCCTTTTGCTCATGGAGAAAAGTTGTTTAATGCTGCAATATCTCCAAAGCTTTCTTTGTGGGTTGAAGAGGCAAATCATAACGATTTATTCTCGATAGCTGAAGAAAAGTATCGTCAGACTTTGCAGGAGTTTACTAACCTTGTCAAGGCAAATCAACAATTATCCCGTCCGAGTAAATCGTAATTGCTCAGAGCTATAGTAGTACAGCTGATAACCCAATACGCTTGGGTTAGCGCTAATTGTGTAGGTTGGGAGCCATTGCGCCCTTGCGGTTTAGCGACTTGTCCGCGCAGCGCGTCTCCTTTTCTCCCAAAGCTACGGTGTATAAACATCTTGGTAATGAAGCCCAAACTCTGGATTTACCTATCAAAAATTTTTAACAGGATTACGGAATTGAGATGACATCGCTTGAAGTCATAATCATCAGAACACAAACTGACTGCGTTCACTGAATTTTTTGCTTGTTCAACTCCAAGCAAGAAATCTTAAAACAGCCAAATAATTAAAGCTATTAAGGAGATAAATGAACATGAGCGAGAATAATAATCCACAACCCAAAACAAAAAAACAACCTCCTAATACTATAGGAAAACCACCTAAGACTGAATTTATTAACTCCAATCAACAGTCCACAAGATCGGAATTATCAGATAAATAATTTTTTTACCCAAATATTTTATTTATAGCTCAATACGCTTGGCTTAAGGGTTATCGGTGTAGATAATTGGTCTTTTGAGACGCGATTTATCGCGTCTCTACATGAAGATTTTGTTGCTCATCCTGAAGTGTATTGATTTATCACTATAAAACGAATTCTAGTTTAGGAGACAATAAGAAACTAGAAGTCTGACGAAAATATTCACTTGCTGCTAGATTTAGGGAACCATTGGTTCCCATTTTTTTTCATCTCTAATCCCATTTTTGATTGATTTATTGCTTTGATAAAGGTAGGCAAATGGTAAAACAAGTTCTACCTGAGTGCGATTCAAATGAAAGCGTACCGTGATGGCGATTTTCTACAATTCGGCGAACGGTTTCTAAACCAAGTCCTGAACCATGTCCTACTGATTTGGTGGTGAAGAAAGGTTCAAAAATACGGGTTTTAATTTCAGGTGGAATTCCACTGCCAGAATCGATGATGTCTATATGGGCATAGCGATCGCAGTGGTGTGTTGTAATTTCTAGCAGTCCTTTACTATCCATTGCATCAATGGCGTTGTCAATTAAGTTTGTCCACACTTGATTTAGTTCGCTGCCATAGGCAAATATTTTTGGAAGACTTCGATCGTAATTGCGTTGCACTTGCACACCGCACTTGAGTTTATGAGCAAACAATCGCAAGGTATCTTCCAAGCCTTGATGTATATCTACTTCTTGCTGAGTGCCTTGATCGAGGTAAGAATAAGACTTCATCGCTTGCACAAGTTCGGAAATCCTCTCAGATCCTCGCAAACCATGTTTAATCATCGACATGACTTCAAAGGAAAGCGCTAGCCAGTGCAATCCCATTTCTCGCAATTCTGTGTCGTCGTTGCGCCAACGTTCCATGAGTTGCTCTAGGGTTTCAACCTCAACACCACCTTCCGCTAAAGGTTCTGCCAATTTCCATGCTTGGTTTACACCATAGTCTTCTAACCATTCCAGCAATATGTCTTCGCGATCGCTTAGTGTCACCGGATCTAGGCGATTATTCAAAATCGCATCATAGCCTAGATCGCGTACTCTCAACCAGTGTTGAGTATGGGCTTCGTCAACATTGCGTTGCCCATAAACTAAGTTCATTCGTTGTAACTCTAAGATGGCGGTTGGCATTTCTTTTAAAGTCCGAACCAAGGCTGCGGCTGGGTTGTTGAGTTCATGAGCAAGACCCGCAGCAAGTGTCCCTAAAGCTGCCATCTTTTCCCGCCCACGAATGAAAGACTCTAGCCCCCGGACACGACGTTGCATAATTCGGAAGACCATCCGCTCAAAATCACGACATTCATGCAGCAGTTTGCGGAAGTCTTCTCCCTTCATTTCATAGATGTGGCAATTTGAAAATGCCCGCATTGTCACAGGTGCAGGTTCATCTGTGAGTACTGGAATTTCACCAAAAAAGGATGGGGCTTCGTGTTGCCCGATGGGAATTTCCACTCCTTCACTGCGGCGGGTGATGTTGATTTTACCTTTGACTAAGATAAATAACCGACATACAGGGTCTCCCTCATAGGACAACACATCTCCGGGGGAAAGTTCAACTGTTTGAGCGCGATCGCAAACCCACTGCAATCGCTCTTTGGGAAGTTGTTGAAATGGGTCTAAGTTGATTAATTCCTCAACACATAACATCGATTAACCTCCTTGAGGGGGCAGGGGGGATAATACCAATTCAAAATTCAAAATTCAAAATTCAAAATTAAGAAAGCCAGACAGAACAAAGGTTTGAGAGTATGTAACTGTCGCATTTTTTTCAAATTGGTATGTATAAGAAAGTAGGGTTATAGAGCTGTGTTTCCTTATGGAGAATTTTGGCTTAAATAGTTGAAGAAGACTTTAGTCTCAGTTTATCAGAATGCGCAAAAAACCCGATCCGTATATACGGTGGGGATGGATAGCGGGCTGATCGCTCAAAATTTATTAAACCCAGCAGAACGACGATAAAGTAACCAGATAAACACGGGTGAACCCAGCAAGGCAGTGACGGAACCTACTGGTAGTTCTACTGCTCCTAGTCTAGAGAGTAAATCTGCAAAAGTGAGTAACCATGCACCTGCAAGAGCGGAAAGTGGTAAAACAAAGCGATTATCTGTACCAACAATCAGGCGGACACCGTGAGGGATAACAAGACCGACAAATCCAACCAAGCCACTGATGCTGACTGCACCTGCGGCTAATAGAGTGGCGACACCACCAATTAACAAGCGCGATCGCGTCAACGAAAGCCCTAAACTCACAGCTAAATCATCTCCCAAAGCCAGTATGTTTAGCGATCGCGCCAGCAAGCATCCCCCAATCAATGCAACGATGATATAAGGGCCAGTTGTAGCAATTTCTTGCCAACCCCGTCCATTAAGACTACCAACCAGGAAACTGAGCGCAACTTGAATTTGCCCATCTTCAGCTAAAAGCAGCAATGTACTTTGTACAGCACCAAATAAAGAACTCACCGCTACTCCGCCTAAAATCAAGCGCTCAACAGAAATTCCCGACCCCGAACGACCGAGTAAAATAACGATCGCGGCAGTTAAAATTGCTCCTATCCATGCTGCAAAAGGAATTGCGATCGGGAATATATGGCACACAATCATCAGAATTACAAGTAGTCCCGCACCCGCTGAAATGCCCAAAATAAATGGATCGGCGAGACTATTACGTAACATTCCTTGCAGCAGTGCCCCTGACATTCCCAAAGCTGCGCCGACAATAATCGCAGCAGTAATGCGCGGAAGACGTAAATCCCAGAGAATTGTCTGTTTAACCGGATCGCCTTTGTGGAGTATAGCTTGCCAAAATTCCGACATACTTAAAGGTACTGCTCCTTGAGAAAGCGACAGTGCTAGCGTTACCACCAGTGCTGTACCAAAAAGTAAAACAGCCCAAAATACGCGGTGTTCAGTAAAAATTTTCTGAAATGGTCTAGTCAAATTTATGATATGTATTTTTTTTAAATATAATCTGTCCCAAACAAAGCTGCATTTAAACATAGCTTCTCGATAAGGGAGCAGAAATCTAAAAATTTGACCCTCAGAAGGTGAAAGTTGACCCTCAGAAGCTCAATGTTGACCCTCAGAAGGTGAAAGTTGATCCTCAGAAGCTCAATGTTGACCCTCAGAAGCTCAATATTGACCCTCAGAAGGTGAAACTTGACCTTCAGAAGCTCAATGTTGACCTTCAGAAGGTGGAAGTTGACCCTCAGAAGCTCAATGTTGACCCTCAGAAGGTGAAAGTTGACCTTCAGAAGCTCAATGTTGACCTTCAGAAGCTCAATTTGTAAGTTTTAACCCTACTTTCTTATCCCTGCTGCCCCCTGCCCCCTGCCCCCTGCCCCCTGCCCCCTGCCCCCTGCCCCCCGCTCCCCTACCCCCCGCTCCCCTACGTTAGTTCCAGTCCACCTTGATAGCCAGTGACAATGCGTCCACCATCCTTGAGGATGTGGATTTCGATCTGGTCGCTAGCCCAAGTAATCTGGTCTTGGAAAGCGGGGTTTAACACCCGAACCCGTTGATTGCTGGAAGAAACTGGAGAATTGGGAGAATTAGTTGCCAGAGATTGTACAAAAGGCCCGTCAATCAGGATATCGAGTTGTTCTAACAATGCTTGGGAACCTGGCGGCGCAGATTGGGACTGTAGCTGCTTAAGAGTGAACCCGGAAAAAGACATTACATTTAAACCAGCAGCTTTTACCTTCTGGGCTAAAGACGCTAATGCCGTTGCTTGCCAAAAGGGTTCTCCACCAGAGAATGTTACACCCGTGTTGCGAGGATTGCTGAGAATATTTTCGGCAAGAGCATCAACAGCAATCAATTGGTTAGCCTCAAAAGACCAAGAGTTAGTATTAAAGCAGCCAGGACATTCACGCAGACAACCTTGTACCCAGATGACTGCACGACAACCAGGGCCATTAACTTCTGACTGATCGACGTAACCCATAATATTGAGATAGCCTGGGGGAATTTCTGTGAGTGCTAGCGATGGGTCAGTTGGCTTAATTTCCATCTCTTTAACTCCTTTTAGCCGTTAACTGTTAAATATAGCGAATCTCCAGTTAGATAACCGTGACAATAGTTATATAACTGGAGATTTAATTGATGATTAATCTCTCAAAAACTTTTGGGAGTTTGGAAAAGTCCGCTTTAACTTACTAGACCGGGTGCTAGTGAAGATAGTTACAAGTTAATTGACACATATTTATCGAGTTTGGTATTGTTACCAGCGTCCCATAAATTACGAAGCTTATATTATATGTGGCCCAGAAATGCCCTTAGAACACCAAGCTGCACTGAAACTGAAAGCTGCTGTATATCCCTAAGTGCAGATAGACAAATTTACCGGATTTAATGAGTTACATCGCCGTAGATGCCGTAGTCGCAATGGGTGGCTACAAAACAACTTGCGAGATTCTCTCAGTGGGTAAGCCAGCAGTAGTAGTACCCAGAATTAAGCCATCACGAGAACAGTGCATTCGTGCAGAAAATTTGGCAAATTTGGGGATTTTAGCAGCGATTCAAAACGATCTGACTTTAGATATATTACTGCGATCGCTGTTACAACAACTCCAAACTCCGCAGATTTCCCAACCGAAAATTAATCTCAATGGTTGCCCAAAATTAACCAATACATCTCTACCTTACTAGCAAAAAAAGAGCGTGATTATACCAATTCAAAATTAAAAATTAAAAATTAGAAAAGCTAGACATAACAAAGGTATGTCCGTATGGATCTGTCGTATTCTTTTTTAAATTGATATTACATTTTTCTATAACCCATATGTACAATTACTGAAATTAACGATGATTGCCAAAATTGTTCAAGTAAAAAGTAATAAAAGTATTTATTGTATCTTTCGTTCGCCTTCTTCCAACCATCCAAATTGACAGAGGTAAAATTTTTATGAAACGTATTATGTTTTACTGCCAACACATTTTAGGTATGGGGCATCTGGTTCGCAGCCGCGAAATTGTGCGAGGTTTAACCAAAGACTTCCAAGTTTGTTTTATTAATGGTGGTGAAATAATTCAAGGATTTGAAATTCCTGCTGGTGTAGAAGTTATCAATCTACCTGCAATTAAAACTGACCTAGAAGCTGCTGAACTACAAGTACTAGATGATGCCTTTAGCCTTAGCGAAGCCAAAGACATTAGAAAAAATCGACTTCTGGAAATCTTTAAGCAATTCCAGCCTGATATTTTAATCGTTGAGTTATTTCCTTTTGGGAGAAGACGCTTTTCTTTTGAATTAATTCCATTATTAGAATTAGCTAAATCAAATAAAGGCTCAACTAAAATAGTTTCTAGTTTGCGAGATATTGTAGTTATTAAACCGGAAAAACAAGTAAAACACGAAGAAAAAGTATGTAACTTAATCAATAAATATTTTGATATTCTGTTGGTTCACAGCGACCCAGAATTAGTCTCACTAGAAGCAACCTTTTCTAGAGTCAATGACCTAAAGTGCCAAGTATATTACACCGGATATGTCGTGCAAGACCCACCAACAAATCTTATTTTAACTGATGAAGATCGAGAAATTATTAAATCAGACAAACCCCTGATTTTAGCCAGTGTAGGAGGTGGTAGATTTGGTCATGAGTTGCTTGAATGTGTAGTTAACACAGCCCCTTTTTTAGAGAAATTATTGCCACATCATATTCAGGTTTTTACTGGGCCATTCATCCCCAATTCAAAATTTAAAGAGCTGCAAAAAATGGCAAAATTTAGTAAAAACATCTATATTCGACGCTATACTCCTTACTTGCTAAATTACATGAAAAAAGCAGACCTTTCAATAAATATGTCTGGCTATAATACCATAATGAATATTTTAACCACAGGTGTACGAGCTATGATTCTTCCCTTTACAGGTAATCAGGAGCAAGAACAAATAATTAGAGCCGAAAAGTTAAGCGACTTAGGAATAGTCAAATTTATCAATCATAATTATTTGCAACCTGATTACCTAGCTATTAATATTATTAATTATCTCAAAGAGCAGCCTAATAAAATTAACTTTGATTCTGGGGGAGTTGAAAAAACTGTAAACATCTTAAGAGGATGTTTTAAAAGTCCTTTCGTCAGTAGCAAAACGTTATCGATCCCCCCAACCCCCTTTAAAAAGGAAGGAGGGATATGAAAGTATCTAAAATCACAGTAAAATACTTTTCAAACAATCTCTTAACTTAACTTTGTGCAATGGTATCAAGACTATTACGGTAAATAAAAAAACATTCCTGACTATATCCTACTCATAGCAATAGTCTCGATACCAGAATTGGTAATTACTTCAGAAAATAGTCAATCTATATTTACCGCGTTCCTGTGGATTTTTGGAAGTAATAACTATATAGTATGTATCATCTTCAGGCAACCTAGCTCGGTCAATTAAAGCACTGTAGACACCACTTTTGTCTTTGTCTTTATCGATCGCGATCGTTTGTCCTTTAGAATTTAGCAAAGCTACATAAGGAGAAAACTCTTCATCAACACTATCAACACGAATACTTATCAGTTGATTTTTTCTACCTTGAAAATTAGAAACATTGTAAGCGCCTCCATTTTGTTTCAAGGTTGAGCTTTTGGCAGTTAGTTGATCTGATTCATCTAAAGTATAGCTAGCTCTATCATTCCTGAGAGCCAAACTATAGCGACCTGTATCTCCAGGATTTTGACTAGTAACAGCAATCTTATAAATGCCATTTTTAGGCAGTCGCGCAAAAATAAATGCATCATCACCACCACTACTTTTATCCAAAGCGCCTTTTTTAACAATGATATTGTTATCAGGATCGTGCAGAAACAACAACGGTTTTAAACTCAAATTATTGGATCTGCGTGTATCATTACTGCCAATCAGTCTAATTTGAACTAATTGATTTTCTCTGCCCTCAAACTCATAGAAATGATAATATCTACCTTCAGATTGAAAGTCACCTTTACTCAGAATACCTAAAGCAACATCTACAAAGTTAATCTCTTTGTAAGTTGGTGTTGCAGGTGAAGAAATCGCTGAATTATCGAGATTTTGGTTCCCTGTAGCGACATTATAACTTGGCTTGCGAACTCTCCCAGAGCCACCATTAGAACGATTGGCGTTTGAGTTAGCAATTCTAGCTCTAGACGATCTAGATGCAGAGCTACCACCATTGGAACGATTAGAATTTGAGTTGGAAGTCCTACGTCTAGATGCTCTAGGAGTAGAGCTATTATCTGAAACCCTGGAAGTTCGCTGAGAATTTTCTCTATGAGAAGATACACGAGGAGCCTTTTGTATTGGTGACTCAATAGATATCTTCCGTCTTGGAGATGTTGATGCCTGAGAAGCAGGAATTTGCTCAATTCCTTTTTTTACTGCTTCTGGTTGTCTCTCATCTGGTGATTTAGCAATTATGAAATCTTGAAAACTGTCAGATTTCACCAAAGCACTTATAGGCAGCACATTACTTGTGATTAACAAACTACTACTCACGCAGCTAATTAAAACATGACTTAATTTGCGACGATAGTTTTTATTGCCTAATAGCATAATTACGCTCCTAATTTTGCTGATAATTTTGTCTCTTTCTGAAAGACAAAATTAATACTAGTTGCTGTTTTAGCCACAGCAGTTATGTAAATGTAAAGGGAAATTTAGCGTATCTACCTTAGCGGCTTGCTAAAGGCATCGCCTGTAATCAAATGAATTCGTATATCTTACATACCCAAATGTTTGCCACAATCAAATCGGAAAAATTGTATTTTCAATTTAGACTACTAGAGGAAATCTCAATTTCGTAGGTATATACTGAGCTACAAACTTAAATTGCTGCTTTTCGGAATTTTGCCTAGATATTTTTGTAAACCTGACTAAATTGCTCATACAAATGTAATACACAAGCAGACCTGACGCCCATCAATTCCTCAAAAGGCATCGCTCAAACACAATTTTTTCAATTTATCTAAATTGTTCAATACCTGATGAGGTAAGGAAATTGAAGATTTGTATGCTGTCTCAGTGATATTTACTAACAACAGAGATTATACTGCATGACTTAAGATGAATATATACCCCAACTGAAATGGATTCCCAGTATGCTCTGTTGTGTGAATCCCGATTGCCAAAAACCCTTAAATCCTGATAAAAACAACTATTGCCACAGTTGTAGAGCGGAATTGATACCCCTGCTAGGAGGTCGCTATCGTCCCACTCAGGTTTTATCAGACGAGGGTGGATTTGGTAGAACCTATCTAGCCAAAGATATACACAAACTGAATGAATGCTGTGTTGTTAAGCAATTTGCGCCAAAACTTCAGGGAACTGGGCCGCTAACTAAGGCCGTTGAACTATTTAAACAAGAAGCGAGCCGACTGCAAGAACTGGCAGAACATCCACAAATTCCAACTTTATTGGCTTATTTTGAGCAAAATAGCTATCTCTTTTTGGTGCAGCAGTTTATCGATGGGCAAAACTTGCTCAAAGAATCGGAAACGCGGGCAAACTATAACGAAACGGAGATTCGCCAACTTTTGCTAGATTTACTGCCAGTACTGAAGTTTATCCATCTGCGGGGAGTGATTCACCGAGATATCAAGCCACAGAATATTATTCGCCGTCAAAGTGACGGGCGATTAATCCTCATTGATTTTGGAGCTTCCAAGCTGTTGACAGCAACAGTGTATACAAGAATGGGCACTGTGATTGGCTCACACGGTTACACTGCACTTGAACAGATGCAAGAGGGAAAAGCTTACCCAGCCAGTGATTTATTCAGTTTGGGGGCTACTTGTTTTCATCTCCTGACTGGGGTTCGCCCATCTCAACTGTGGATACACCAGGGTTATGGTTGGGTTGCATCTTGGCGGCAACATTTAACCAGTTCAGGTAGGGACGGGATTTCTATATCTGTAGAGTTGGGTGAAGTTTTGGATAAGCTGTTGCAATTAGACATCCAAAAGCGTTATCAATCGGCTGATGAAGTCATCAATGACTTGACACCTCAAATACCATCATTGTCATCAGTGCCCCCAACTATACTGACAACAACATTTGCAGCTCCCCCAGCAAACAAGGTGCTAGTTTCACCAAAATCAAATAACAATCTGAAAAGTCAACTGCTGTTAGGTTCTAGCATTTTAGTGTTGGGATTAGGGGGAGTTTGGTATTTTCAGTCTCGTCCCCAGATAGTCAGCGAGGCTCCTCAACCTATTTCTCAGCCTGTTTCTCAGCCTATTCAGCCCCAAAAAAACGTCTCAGAAAATTCTTATTCACCCAAACCCTTCAAGGGGCATTCTAGTGACGTGAATTCCGTAGCTTTCAGTCCTGATGGTACAACCCTTGGCAGTGCCAGTGATGATAAGACAATCAAGCTATGGAATCTGACAGGTGGACAGGAAATCCGCACTTTAGAAGGACATTCCAATTGGATTTGGACTATAGCTTTCAGTCCTGATAGCAAAATCCTCGCTAGTGGCAGTGCGGATAAAACAATCAAACTGTGGAATGTGGAAACAGGAAAGTTAATTCGCACTCTGGAGGGAAATAGCGATGGAGTTACTTCTGTAGCTTTCAGTCCTGATGGCAAAACCCTTGCCAGTGGCAGTGCTAGTAAGGATATGAAAATCAAACTGTGGAATCTGGAGACAGGAAAGTTAATTCGCACCTTAGAGGGACATACCAGTGGTGTTGCATCTGTAGTTTTCAGTCCTGATGGTAAAACCCTTGCCAGTGGTAGCTGGGATAAAACAATTAAATTGTGGAATCTGGGAACAGGAAAGTTAATCCGCACCTTAGAGGGAAATGCAGAGTCGATTCTTTCAGTCGCTTTTGCTCCTGATGGCGTCATCCTTGCCAGTGGCAGTAAAGACAAGACAATTAAATTGTGGAATCTGAAAACAGGAAAGTTAATCCACACCTTAAAAGGACATAATGATAAGGTTAATTCTGTCGCATTTTTGCGAAGCGTAGGTTCAAATGGTATCACCCTTGTAAGTGGCAGTAGTGACAAGACAATCAAACTTTGGAACCCAGTCACTGGAAAGGAAATTCGCACTTTGGAGACAGGTTCTGGATATATTTATGCCGTTGCCATTAGCCCAGATGGACAAACCATTGCCGGTGGTGGAAGTGGTGAAAACATTCTCAAAATTTGGCAGATGATTAATTAAAAATATCTGATAGTTGTAGATTCGGAATACATTGCGACTTTTTTGGGTTCTACCTGAGAAAGAACATTTAGCTGTGCAAAAATACCAAATTAATCCTAGCCTCAAAAGATGATATTGGCGAAGACTGTATTATGGTAATATTTTCTACGTGTTGGGGATTATAGCTTGAAAAAAATATCAAAATCTATCCCCAATTCGCCAAAAGTGGGTTATATAGGTTTGATTTTTTTTAATATCTTTAAATAAAAGGTTATGATTAATATATTTTTTCTACTCATACTATTTTCTTCACTTTTAGGGCGAATTAAATTTCCCGGAATAAATATTGGTATTCATTATTTATTACTTCCGGCATTTAGTTTTGGAATCATTAGTTTATCTTTAAAATCTATACCAGAAGTTGTTAAGAAGCATAAAATAATTGTGATATCTATAAGTCTCATGTATTTATGGATGTGGTTTTCCTCATTAATAAGCGATTTTCCAAATATTGCTATTACTTATAGTCTAAAATACTCAATTTATTACATATTATTTCTTGCTTTTCTAATATTAACCTTTAAGAATATAACCGCATCATCTTTAACATTTTATTATCGTTGCATATTATACTTACTACAGATAATTGCAGGTTTGGGTTTTTTAGAGGTTTTACTTCCCAACAACTGGATTTTTAAATTATTAAAGTTTCCTAGCTTTTATCCTGAGATTGGTTCGATTATGCAAAACCCTAATCAGTTTGGGGTCATAGTCGCCATTGGATTATGTTTAAGCCTGATTTTAGAAAAACAGAATAAAATTTCTAAAATTGAATTACATATAAGCGAATTCATTTTTCTAATTCCCTTAGCTTTATCTGCCAGCGGGAATGGTTGGGTAATTTTTATAATTGGGATGTTTCTTTTACTGATATATCAAATTATTAGTTTGAGAAAAATGATTTATCTAATCAGCTTGTTGTTTTTATTCATTGTAACTGCACCAGTTTCTACACGGAGAATTGGTTTGGCAGATAGTAAAATATTTCCATTAACTAATATATTTTTAGAAAATTCAAGTTCGGTCAATCCAAATCAAAAAAAGATTCCTACTCTTATGGGAACAGGTTTTTCCAGGTTTCAAATGTGGCAGGCAGCTATTAATGAAACTATTAAAAGACCATTTACTGGTATAGGTATAGGAGTTTTTCCAGACCAGATAGGAGTGAAAGTTTGGGGAAAGAAAAGTTATCACGCACATAATATATTTTTAAATGTGTCAGCAGAGCAAGGAATTCCTGGATTATTGTTATTTACTAATTTTTTAGCGAGGATAGCATTGAAAGTTAAATATACTAATCCTTTAATTACTGTTCCGATTATTATGTTTTTAGCATCTCAAATTCCAGATGTTTTTACTGAAGACTATACTTTTACAACTATTGAGTTTTATTTTATCGCAGCGGCTATCAATTCTCGAAAAGATGTTGTCACGCAATTAAAACCTGAAATTATTGAAAATGCCAAAACCCTATGAGTGCTAAACCTCGTCTTTACTTAATATTTCCGAATATATTTGATTTCAAGGGAGGTATTCAAGTTTACTCAAAATTTTTGCTGAAAGCTTTACAAGATATATATCCTGAAGCTGATTATGATGTGTTTCTCAAATACGATAAGTATAGTTTAAAACAGCCAGATAAATTGCAGTTTTTAAGTTCAACAATATTTCATTATTTTGGAGATTTACCAAAATTATTGCAACCAATTTTATTTGCCACGAAAATAATTATTTTAGCTATTATTCAACATCCCGTTATAGTGATTTCTACTCATGTTAACTATGCGATTGTTTGTTATATTGTCAAATTTTTTACTGGAACTCCTTACTGGGTCGTTGCTCATGGCTTAGAAGTTTGGGATATCGAAAATAAGGCAACAAAATTTGCTTTAGAAAAAGCAGATAAAATCATTAGTGTTAGTAATTATACTCGCCAGCGCTTGCTTCAAGATACAAATATTGATTCAGAAAAGATAGTTATTTTGCCTAATACATTTGATGCTAGTAAGTTTCCAATAAATTCTAAACCTACCTACTTACTCAAGCGATATAACTTAACAGATGAACAACCTGTAATTTTAACAGTAACGCGGCTAGGAAGCATGGCAAAATACAAGGGTTATGACCAAATCCTTCATGCTTTAGTTAAAGTGCGATCGCATCTTCCTAATGTTCACTTTATTCTTGCAGGTAAAGGAGATGATATACTTCGAATTAAAGCTTTAGTTACCAACTTAAATCTCCAAGATTGTGTGACAATTGCCGGATTTGTTCCAGAGCAAGAATTGTGCGATCATTACAATCTCTGCGATGTTTTTGCTCTGCCTAGTAAAGGAGAAGGATTTGGGATTGTTTTTCTAGAAGCTTTAGCTTGTGGTAAACCTGTTTTGGCAGGTAATCAAGATGGTTCTATAGATCCCTTGGCTGAGGGGAAGTTGGGATGTTTGGTCGATCCTGATAATGTTGAAGAAATTGCCGATAATCTAATTCAAATCTTGCAAGGTGATTGCTCTAATCCAGTAATTTACCAACCAGAATACTTACAGCAAAAAACTATTGAAGCTTTTGATTTTAGCCAGTTTCGGGAAAGTTTAGCAAAGTTAATTAGTAGTAATTAGTTACAATTTAATAAAATTTGGTGAAAAAAATGGACGATTCAGTATTTGTTATATTTCTCGCCTTTGGATTTATTTGGGTTTTGATGGGAGTTATAGGTTGGATTGCGTTTCTCAAATCTGAGGGTGAGGAAATTAAGTTTGGGAAGTGGGGACTTATAGTTGCTATTCCAATCTTAATACCAATAATTATTACTCTGATTATTGGTGTATTTTATCATTAAAAAACTCACTAAAATCTATGTTTTTTGTTTTTGAATCGCACCTCTAACCAAAATCACTGTACTCTCGACACCAGAGGCGATCGCTTCGGGAATATTACCTTGAATCGCTTGCTGTAACAATCCGTCGCGGGATGCTCCCAAAACTACAACGTCATAACCTTCGGTTTCCACTAAATTAATCACACCTTCTGCAACTGAATTAGCTTGCACGGGGAGAGCAACTACAGTACTCGACAATTTGCGACGACGCATCAAATGGCGAATGGCTTGTTCGGAAATTGACATATCTGGCTTGAGTTCAGATGGTTTAAACACCTGTGTCAGGCGAATTTTTGGATCGTTTCCCAATGTAATTAAAGCTGGTAGCAATTTAATTGCCAGTGGTGAATTGGGGCCACCAGCCACTGGAACTAGCCAACGGTTAAACTGGGGACTGGAAATTGGGGATTGAGTAGTGCCTAATTTTACTAATACGACTTCGCAGGTAGCTTGGCGAATTATGGTGTCAACAACGCTGCCAAAAATCC
The DNA here is from genome assembly GCF_034530955.1 of Nostoc sp. DedQUE05. Lineage (NCBI taxonomy): Bacteria > Bacillati > Cyanobacteriota > Cyanophyceae > Nostocales > Nostocaceae > Nostoc > Nostoc sp. DedQUE05. The sequence goes on from NZ_JAVRCB010000027.1 coordinate 86,417, forward strand.
GACCAGGGGTAGATGTATTACCTTTCCATCCCATTAAAATTAGGTCGATGTGTTGTTCGTTGATTGTCTCCAAAATTGCCTGCGCCACATCGTGGGTAACTCGAATCTGCGTGTGTAAGGGAATTTTCCACTTTTTTGCTAAGACTTCTGCCTGTCGTAGCAAGCGGCGACTTTTTGCGGTTCTTACCTGTGTTTCTGATGGGGAACTGTGGCGGGGTATCAGCATCACTTGCACGCAATCTATTTCATAATGGCGATCGCGGGCAATAGCTGCTGCCATTTGTAATAAAACACCTGCTGTTTCGGGATTTGCTACGGGTACTAATAATCTACCTCTACCAATGCTGGGCGATCGCGTCTGGTAAACTATGTATGAAGGTTCTGGTCGCAGTTTCGGTGTCGCATTCTCACCATTGAGATGATCTGCTTCCGCCCGAATAATATCTGCACGAGTAATAATCCCAATCAGTTTTCGTCTATCTACCACTGGTAAGCGACTGATTTGATGGCGATCGAGTAAATATAGTACATTACTGAGGGTGTGAATTGGTGATACTGTCATCGGGACAGATGTCATAATTTCTTTTAAGAAAATATCGGCTAAATTGCGATCGTGAAATGTGTGGTTTGTACTCTCGCGGATTTTTAACAAGTCTGATTGCGTTACAATCCCCACTAACTTGCTATCTTCTACCACAGGGAAACCGCGATGATGGGAACGAGCAAAAGCTTGCATTGCTTCTTCCAGGGTCATCTCTGCATCTAGAGTTTCTACCCGTTCTTGCATCACATCTTTTGCAGTTAACTTGCTTAATGCTCCTTCCATCGCAACTTCTTTGGTGAGAGTAATCCCTTTTAACTCCAAAAGTTTTTCATAAAGCGAACCAGGCATTACCTTATCCGCAACCAGGTAAGCAGCGACAGAAACAATCATCAAAGGTAGTACCAGGTTGAAATCTGTAGTCATCTCAAAAACAATCACAATTGCTGTGATTGGCACTTTCGAGACAGCACTAAAAAATCCACCCATACCCGCTAAGGCGTAAGTCGTAGGAGAACCAACTCCGGTGATATATAACTCAGATACACCGATGATGTGTCCTAAGCAAGAACCCAAAATCAGACTGGGAGCGAATAATCCCCCCGGCGCTCCCGAACCAAATGCAATCAGTGTGAGGATGAACTGGGCCGCAAAGGCGATCGCGGCGACACTAGGATGGGAATTTCCAGTAATTAATGACTCTCGCAGTCCCGTATTATCACGGAACGATGGGGGGAGCATAGCCACGACAACACCAGAGATAAATCCAGCTAAAGCTACGCGCAAGGGCAAACTGATGTGTAATCTTTCGTAAAATTTAATACTAAAGATAATGCCGCGATTAAATAATGCACCAAACAAGCCTGCCAAAATACCTAACAGTATAAAAAAGGGAATTTCTGGGATGGAGAATTGGCTGGAAGATTTTACTAATTGCAAGTTAAGGTCAAGAGAGCCACCACCCAAAAGTCGGGATATCACTCCACCAATAAAGGAGGCGATAATGGCAGTTCCGAGAGTCAATCCTGATAAATCTTGGAGTAATTCTTCAACGATAAACAATACACCTGCGATCGGGGCATTGAAAGCAGCAGCCAAACCGGCACCCGCACCAGCTGCAATCATCTGCCGTCGATGATCTGGGGAAGTGGGAACCCAACGACTCATCCCTGCTGCCAAACCTGCCCCCACTTGGACAGTAGGGCCTTGCCGTCCCAGAGTCATGCCGGAACCGATGGCGATGATCGCACTAAGTAACTTCACACCTGCTACCCGCCAAGATAATGTCACAGGCACATTGGCCAGAGATGCTTTGACTTGTGGAATACCGCTACCAGAAGCCTCTGGTGCTAATCTATCCACCAACCATCCAGCCAGAAATCCCAGGACAAGACCAATTGCAGGTAGTACCAGCCATGCCGGCAAAAGGTGGGTAGTATGCACTCGCCATGTCCCCAGCCATCCCGATCCGACTTTTAGGAATACCGCAGATAGGGCAGCAACCAGACCGATAATACAGGCTTCGGCGATCGCTAAACCTCTTCTAGGCTGCCACCAGGTGCGAAAACGCTGATTCATACCAGTTTTGGATTTTAAATTTTGGATTACAAATCTTTCCTAAAAAGCTGTTTAGTGGAATCTTAGAGGATGGTTTAAAAGCCTATATCAAGGCTCATATCCCCGACTTCTTTAAGAAGTCGGGGATATTGTTATTCACAAATAATTTAGGATCGCTATACAAAAGCACTCTCCCCGATTACGAATTACGAATTACGAATTACGAATTATTTAATTGCTTCTTCCCGTAGTAGATAGCCCTTCTACGATCAGAGACGGAGTATAACAAGAACCATTCCAATCAACATCGTTGCCTAGTGTAACCAATTGCTTCAGCGCTGTGTAAACATTACCTGCAACCATCGTATCCTTAACACGCCCAATTACTTGACCATTTTGGACGCGGTAGCCTAAATCGACGTTAATCGAAAAATCTCCAGAAATACTGCCGCCACCACCCAACATTTGATCGACAATCAAGCCATCATCTAGTTGTTGAATCAAATCTGGTAGCGATGCCGATCCGGGCTGGATGAGAAAATTAAATAAACCAGGGGTAGGATAGCTACCTAAACCAGGGCGAAAACCATTTCCAGTGGTATTAGTACCCAGTTGGGAGCCAGTGGTGCGATCGCTATAGAAATGCTGTAAAGTTCCGTTTTGGATAAATACTAGAGATTGAGTTGGAGTGCCTTCATCATCAAAAGGGCAACTGTAAGGGCCAGCTTCAGGATCTTGGTAGATGGTGAGACTAGGTGCAACTACTTCCTTACCCAAACGTTCTGCCCAAGGTGAAGCTGCTTCTAAAACTCGCTTGCCATTCAAAGCGGCTTGTACAGTACCCCAAAGCATATCGGCGGCTTTAGAAGTGAATAAAATCGGGACACGACCAATAGGAGGTGAAATATTTTCACTCGACCAAATTAACCGTTGTAAAATTTGGTTAGCTAATCTCTCTGAGTCGAGTTCCCCCCGATTGGTTTGACCATCAGCAACACTTAAAAAATCATCACCACGCACCCATTCTGCTGATATATAGCAGCTGAGGGTAGTGTCTGTATAGTGACAATCTAAACCTTTGGTGTTGACTAGTCTGGTGGTTTCAATATCACATTCCCAGTCACCATTACATACAACATCGGGATAGGCATCACGAATGAGTGCGATCGCTTCTTTGCCCCAGTCCACCAAAACCTCTATCGGGAAACTTTCTCCTAAATCGGGGTAGTCAGGCTGAAAGTTAGAGCCTAATTCTACAGTTTCCGGTTGATTTAGTTGACTCAAAGCCAGAGCTTTTTCCACCATTACTTCGGCTAAGACAGAACCGTAAGCCACCGTCAGTCCCGGACGCCCGTTTCGCCAAAGCCGTAGTGCTGTGCCTTCAGATTGGTTAGTTTCTAGCTGTTTGAGTCGGTTTGCCTCAAAAAACACGGGACGAGAAAGCGATCGCGACTGATACACTTCAGCAGTTTCTGCTCCAGATTTTATAGCTAGTTCCAGCAACTGTTCGGCTAGTGTATCTTGTGACAAATTTTCAGAACCCATGACCCTTAGTGAATTGTGGATTTTGAACCGCATATCAACGCTATCTTTTGAGAAGTGCGATGTCTACGACGAGCTACGCCTACGCACTTTCCAATGATGAACGCAGATAACTATCCAAAAATCATCAGTGTTTCTTTACAGTTACGATTTGAAACCGCAGATCGACACTGATGGACGCAGTTAATTATCCCAAATCATTGTCATGTCTCAACGGATATTGTCATTTGTAATTGGGGATTGGGGATCGGGCATTGGGCATTGGGCATTGGGCATGGTTATTCTCCTTATCTCCCCAGTTCCCAATCCCTAGTCCCCAGTCCCCAGTCCCCAATCCCCAGTCCCCAGTCCCCAGTCCCCAGTCCCCAGTCCCCAATCCCCAGCCCATTTTCACAAATTAACCTCTTGCAACAGCCAAAAACCAGCAAAAGATTCTGCTTTGGGATCGGACTGTACGCCGATAAAATGTACTCCATTCGCTTTTTGCTTGGCTGCTTCAAAAGCTTTTGCTTCTGCTAAAATTTGAGGTTTTTTGATATTTGCCACAATCCAGCTTTCAGTTACACCAGTTTCTAAAAGCAATCTCGCCTCTTGGCTAGCGTCAAATTTTAAAAAAGCTAACTCCAAACCAGACATCCAGCCAGCCAAGGGTAGCGCTCTCGATGAGAAAATCAAAATACCAGGAATACGGGCTTCGGGTGAAACTTTCGCCAACTCTAAAGGGAAAGCTTCACCAAAACCAATTTCCCACTCTGGCATATCAGCAAAATCCGCAGCATCTAAGGTAACAAATATCCACTGCTGTCCTTCCAAAGCATCTGGTAAACGTTGTGGCAAAGGTTTTTCTAAGCGGACTGAGGGATTAGTCCCCCCTTGATACCCTGTCTCTTGAGGATACACTTCTTCCATCCGCTGTTCTAACCATTGATTGAGAACCAAAGTCCGGCGGCTAGGCTGGGCGGGAATACCCAAATCTTGGCAAGCTTTAGTAATCATATTGTTCATTTGGCGGCGGAAAAAGCGGATTTTAATTGGTGCTTTTCCAGCTTGGTTAATAGCCTCCTGCAATGCTGTCCGCAACCAGACCGAATTTACCTGGGTACTGGGACAATATTGAGCATAGCGAAACAAAGAGTCTACTTTTGCGCCGATATCCAAGGGGCTTTCGCAGACTAAGACTTCCCAAACTTTTTTTTGATTAGCGTCCAAAATCGGACGAGAGTAAAAATCGATTTCCCAAATACTGCCCATGTTTTGCGGTAAAAATCTGGCTGTTATGTTTTCCTGATATCTCGATCATACGAGTGTTGGGGCAGCAGGGGAATAAGGGAGTTGGGAGTGGGGAGTCGGGGCAAGGGGGATGAACGAGTCTTTGAGGTGGATAATATAAATACTAAGCATGTCAGACTTAGAGGTTTTATGTCCCTGACGCTTTAAAACTTGGAAAAAATGCAACAACAGTACAGTACCCCAGCGATCGCATCTAAACTATTCAATGGCAATTAAGATAATCTTAAAAGACCCTACAGAGGTAGATGAATGCAACTAAAAGATTATTTTGAGTTTTTAGACCCAGATGACATCCGTCTCAAAGGCCATCGCATTGGTATTGATAATGTGATTCAATATTACCTACAAGGATGTTCGCCGGAGCAAATTCTAGAAGAATTACCTTCCCTGAATTTGGAGAAAATTTATGCGACGCTTACCTACTATCTGCATAATCGTGTTGAAATAGATGCTTATATGTTGCGGCTAGCAAAGTGGCGAGAACAGCGCTATCAAGAATCATTAGCTAATCCTTCACCTTTGATGCAACGTTTAAGAGTATTAAAGGCGCAACGCGAGCAGGAGTTGCTAAACTCTTGGTGAAGGTACGTTTTCTCATTGATGAAAATTTGTCGCCCAAACTGAAGATAGCTGTTTTGCGCTTCAATCCAGCAATAGATATTCTGCGCGTAGGCGATGCCGAAGCACCACCATTAGGTACGCTTGACCCAGATATCCTGCGCTACCTGGAATTATCCCAACGAATATTGGTTACAGACAACCGCAAAAGTATGCCCCAACATCTGGAAGAACACTGGGAGATGGAGGACATATTTGGGGACTAGTTTGGTTGCGTTCCAGTGGGAACCTGAGTATTTGGGCAGAAACAATTTATTTGATTTGGGAAACGACTGAGGCAGAAGAGTGGATTGATAGATTAGATTGGATTCCACTTTAAAAAAAATTTGGCGTTGTTAAATTGAAAGTATCCCCTCATTTTCCACGGTCGATCCAAACACCTCTGAGTCCAGCTGCTTTAGCTGCATGATAATCTTCTACAATGCTATCGCCGATATGCCACGCTGCCTCTGGGGAACATTTATGTTTGTCTAAGGCAATGGCAAAAATTTGCGGGTCGGGTTTAGCTGCACGTACCTGGGTAGAAATGGTGACGGAGGTAAAAAACTCTCTCAATCCCAAACTTTGCAATACTGAGTAAATCCGAGAATCAAAATTGGACAGCACCCCCAGGCTAACTCCCAACCGCCGCCAGTTGATTAAAGCTGGTAAAACATCGGGATAGACAAACCACGGTTCGCCAGTGCCAAAGTGGATGTAAAGTTCGCTAAAAAAAGCCGAAAAGTCAGAAAATTCCTTGAGAACACCTGCCCTTTCAAAAGTGTTCAGAGCAATTATCCGCCACCAATCAAACTCGCGCTGGGGAATATCTTGCAGTTCTGCATCTGGAAATATCGGTGGCGGCGCTGTTTTAAAGCTTTGGATGAAAGCTGTATTCAATGTTTCGGCTGAAACTGTAACGCCAAATTCCTGGGCTATCTGACTATAAACTTCGCCCACACCACCTTTGACATCGAAAAGTGTACCCACAGCATCTAAAAAAATAACTTTCGGTTGTTCCATTAAAGTTTGAAAATTTTGAATGTTGAATTTTAGATTTTGGCTTATTAAGAGCTTCTGTGGGTAGAGTTTAGCATCTGCTAAGTAGATTGGCGGAAATTAAACAAATCATCGTAAATGTATTGGTTTTTTTACCAATGCTCAATTCGCAATTCCCAACCTTGAAAGTTACCTTGAAAGTGTTTCTATAATCGGACGGAATAGCCAATTAAAACCAACTTTCAGCTGATGGTCTAAAGTTGGCAATCTATATAAATAAGCAGCACGGCGAGCGACGTATGCCAAGGGCCCATCTAGTTTAATTCCCAAACCAGTGAGAGTAGCGTTGTCTATTCCTAGTGCCATCATTTCTCCTAACTGTTGGTAGTGGAAGGGAAGGAGGGGGCGATTAGTCAGAGTTGCCCAGATATTCCAAGCAGTATAATCAGCTTGTTGAAAAGCCGCTTGTGCCGTAGCGGGGACTTGCTGTCCTTCAGCATCATGACAGTCTGCTAAATCTCCCAAGGCAAAGATTTCTGGACGATCGAGGACTTGCAGATTAGATGTAGTGATGATTTGACCGCGCTGATTTTGCTTGAGAGGAAGAGATTTGACTACGGGCGCAACTCTAGTTCCTACAGTCCAAATTACCAAATCCACGGGAATCGTGTCTAACTGGTTTTTGTACTCTAGGGAAATGCTATTTTGCTCGATTGATTCTACTTTGGTTTCTAAGTCAATAAATACACCACGGGCATCTAATGCTTTCTTTGCTGCTTCCCGATTAAACTCTGGGGAAGTTCGCAAAATTTGGTCAGCGATTTCAACGATCCGAAAGCGTCCTCTTTCGCCTAGTCTGTCAGCTAACTTACAAGCTAACTCTACACCACTGTAGCCAGCCCCAACGATCGCTACCCGAATTTTATCGGCATCCGATTCTTCTAAAAATCGCAGGCGTTCTTCTAAACGATAAGCATCAGAGATGGTGCGGAATGTGTAGGCGTAAGCTGCCGCACCAGGGACTAAATCTAGCGGTGTCTCACCTCCTAGCGCCAGCACCAATCGGTCATAAGGGATTTCCGGGCCTTCTTGGATATTTACCCGTTGCTGGTCGATGTCAATTCCAGACACAACACCTTGATAAAAACGCACCCCTGTGCCTTGTAAAATTTCTTCAAAGGGTGGGGCAATTTCCCAGGTTTGCAGTTCGCCAGTGAGTAATTCGTAAAGTAAAGGAGAGAATAGGAAGCGATCGCTTTGATCTATTAGAACAATTTCGGGTTTTTGCGTAGATTCCCAAGGTAATTGGCTTAACCGCAAGGCTGTGTAGAGACCACCAAAGCCTCCACCAAGGATACAAATTCTAGAAGTTTGTTCAGTCATCTATTCTATGTTATGGAAGAATCAATATTAATTAGGCAACTAACTTCAGGGTAACTGAAAGTTTAGGTTTCAAAACCCTCCATTTGTATGAATGGTTTTAACATCGGTAACTCAACACTGCTTCGGTGAGACAAAAGGTGGATGAATGAGTCTTCGATCTGGATTCATCCAGTTCAAAGGTGGATGAACGAGTCTTTGATGTGGATTCATCCAGTTCAAAGGTGGATGAACGAGTCTTTGATATGGATTCATCCAGTTCAAAGGTGGATGAACGAGTCTTTGATGTGGATTCATCCAG
>NZ_JAVRCB010000027.1:94723-122978 GCF_034530955.1 Nostoc sp. DedQUE05
TGGATTCATCCAGTTCAAAGGTGGATGAACGAGTCTTTGATGTGGATTCATCCAGTTCAAAGGTGGATGAACGAGATTCTAATACCAATTTGAAAAAAGAATGCGACAGATACATACGGACATACCTTTGTTCTGCCTGGCTTTCTTAATGCATGAATTTTGAATTTTGAATTTTGAATTGATATAACTCTCCTTCATCCCCAATCCCCAATCCCTAATTCTCACTCACTGAGACAACCGCCAAATCTTAATCGTGTTATCTTCACTACCGCTAACAAGGGTTTTGCCATCGGGAGTGAAGGTAACAGATGTGACGGTGTTGGTGTGCCCTGCTAATGTGAGAATTTCTTCTCCTGTAGCTGTATTCCACAGTTTGATAGTGCGATCGCGGCTACCACTAGCAACAATTTTACCATCGGGACTGAAGGCTACGGATGTGACAGTATTGCTATGTCCGGCTAAGGTGCGAAGTTCTCTTCCCGTAGCTAAATTCCAAAGTTTAATGGTGCGATCGCGGCTAGCACTGGCTAAAGTTTTACCATTTGGGCTAATAGCCACAGTTGTCACTGTTTGAGAATTTCCTTCTAGTGTGCGGATTGGGTATCCCTTTGCTAGATTCCAGATTTTGATCGTCTTGTCAAAACTGCCACTGGCCAGAATCACACCATTAGGACTAATAGCCACTGACCGCACCCAAAATGTATGCCCTGCTAGTGTCCGAATTTGCTCTCCTGTTGCCAAATCCCAGATTTTAATCGTGTTGTCATCACTAGCACTAACTAAAGTCTCGCTATCAGCACTGATGGCTAGGGCATGAACTGAGTCAGAATGCCCTATAAGAGTGCGAATTTGTTTTCGCGTTGCCAAATTCCAGATTTTAATCGTGTTGTCATCACTAGCACTAACTAGAAGTTTGCCATCTGGACTAATTACGACGACATTCACCTGCTGAAAATGCCCTTTGAGTGAAGCGATTAGTTTTCCGGTTGCGAGATTCCAAAGTTTGATAGTGCCATCGTCGCCACTGCTGGCTATGGTTTTACCATCAGGACTGATGGCGACAGATAAAACTGAGTTTTCGTGTCCTTGGAGGGTGTTAGCTAAGGAAACTTTACCCAAGCTAATCTGGCTTAAAATCGCATCATTTTTACTAGGACTATTTTGTTGCATCAACCTAGAGACCAAACTGGTTTGAATCTGGCGAAAATTTTTATACCAAGATTCGCTGAATCCAAATAACAGAATGAAAGCACTTACCAAAATTAAAATTCTCAGTAAGGGATAGCTTTTTGGTAAAGCTGGTGCTTTAGTTGGTGGTAATTTCCCAGATGACTTACCCGCAGGTGGCAGTGCGAGGAGTTGTTTTGGAGTCAAATCTCTCAGGACTTCTTCGGCTGACTGGTAACGTTCCTGGATATCTTTTTTCAAAAGCTTGTCGATGACAAAATCCAACTCAGGATTTAACGGACTTCGCAAATATTCCCGCCAATTACTTACCCAAGCGTACCCAGATTCCATCCACAACTGAAATGGGGAATTTCCCGTTAGCAGATGAAAGCAGGTAGCCCCCACACCGAACAAGTCGCTGGCGGGGAAAGCTTTCCCATCTCTAATTTGTTCTAGGGGAGAATAACCATGCGAACCAATGGATGTGCCAGATTTCTGCTGAACTTTGGCGGTAAATTGCTTTGAGGAGCCAAAATCAATCAAACTTAATCGCCCATCATTTTTATTGCGGATAATATTTTCTGGCTTGATGTCTCGATGAATAATTTTGCGATCGTGGATAAATTTTAGGATGGGTAGTAAATCTAACAAAATAGATTGAATGTCTCTAGCGTTATAAGCCTTGCGCTGTTGCAACTCCTTTAACAAATTATCTCCATTAATAAACTGCTGCACCAAATATAGGCAGCCGTCTTGCTCAAAATAAGCTATCAAAGTCGGAATTTGAGGATGTTCCCCAAGGTCTTGTAGTCGCTGCGCTTCTTCGGCGAACAACTCCATCGCCTTTTTTTGCGACCAAGTTCCTTGGAATTTTGGAGCTAATTGCTTGATAACACAGCGTTCATTGAGTTTATCTACGTCTTCTGATAGATAGGTTCTGCCAAATCCCCCCTCATCTGAAAGGACTCGGATCACACGAAAGCGATTTCTTAAAAGTGACACCAGCGGGGTGCTACAACTTTGGCAAAACTTCTTTCCATTGGGATTCAGGGGATTTGAGCAATCGGGATTTAAGCAGCAGATCATGATCTGACAGGCGCGACTGCATGACAACTTAGGCTAAGTTTGTCCCGAACTTTCCCTTAAGATAATTGACTCTCGCTTACTTGTGGTAGATAAACCCTGTTCTGGGGATTGGGGAATTACTTATATAGTTAGCTTTTGTAAATAGTAGTCAGTCTTCCTCATCTGTGGAAAACTACGAGAGCCATAAGATTAATTATTCTATCGATTATATAATAATCTGAATAAAAATATTTTTTTGAACTTTTAAACCTAGTAATTTTGCTTGTATCTTGGCAAGCGACAACTGACTAAGTATTGAATATAAACCCCGATCAATGAATCATTACTGACTATCAAATATAGTTAAAATGCTTACTAAATTTGTTTTAACTATTTTCAATTGCCCATAATTAATTATTCATTTGATACTTCAGCTAAAAAGGCTGCAACTTACAGCAAATTTCAAGTCGATGCGATACACAAGCTAAGTCTGTTACCCAGGTATAAAGCATGTTGTACTCCTGAATTCTGAATTCTGCTGTATGTTATCTTGTTTCCTTGAATCTTGCTCTCCATTTCCGAATGGCATTAGCAGTTCTAGCTACAGGTGGCATGTATACATCATAATTTTCGTGTTGTATAATTTCATGCTGTGTAATTTTGTTTTGTGTAATTTCGTGTTGTGTAATTTCGTGTTGTGTAATACTTTTATTATTTAATTTTTGGGTAGTTAAACAGTTAGCCAAAGTAGGCAAATAACTTTCACTACTTAAAGCTTTCATCACTTCATCGGCAGTCTTAAACCGCTCCTCTAAAGTAATTTTCACCATTTTTCCTAAAATCTGGGCGAAACTGTTGCTGATATTTACCTGTTTTTGCCAAGATATTTCACCAGTTTTTGGGTCGTAGTCCAATTCTAAAGGACTTTTAGCAGTCAACATAAAAATGCAAGTTACACCCAGTGCATAAATATCACTGGCATAAACTGGACGTAAAGAAAACTGTTCTGGTGGTGCAAATCCCCTAGTACCGATAAAGTTGGTATTGACAGCTTGATTGATTGAGTTTTCACAAACATCAACTAATTTCTCTTTCACCGCACCAAAATCAATCAGCACTATGCGTCCATCATATTCACACCGCAATAAATTCTGAGGCTTAATATCCCGATGAATTACATGATGTTTATGAAGATACTGTAAGACAGGTAATAATTCCTGTAAGAACTGCTTAACTGAGGATTCACTTTTGGGCCCAGTTTGCCGCACTTCTCGCGCCAAAGTCAAACCTGGCACATATTCTTGAATTAAAAAAAACTCCCCATTTGCCTGAAAGTAGTCTAATAACATGGGAATTTGCGAATGACTACCGAGTTGTCCCAAAATTCTTGCTTCTTTTTCAAAGCGCATACATGCCCTTTGCCAACTTTGGGGACTAGTCACTTTTGGACAAAGCTGTTTAATAACACACAGTGGCTTTCCAGGTAATACGGCATTTTTGGCTAAAAATGTTACGCCAAAACCACCTCTACCTAAAATTTGCAGTATTTCATAGCGATCGCGAAATAGCCGTTTGGAACCACACATCTGACTCAACTGAGTTGGTTGTGAAATGCTCTCTTGATAATTCGTTGTTTTTTGAGGAAAACGATTCATTAGTATAAAGTATCTGCTTTTAAATGTTTCTAATTCTATGACAATTCTTTATTGGCAACAGTAAGATTACTGAATCTTTGTCAAATCCTCATTACTCTTCAAAAAGTAAAAATAAATTTTTGTAGAACTAGTCCTTTCACGGATGTGTGACGAGCTAATTTGTAGTTTTGTAAAGGTGAAAGTCTGTTGCGTGGGTATTTATAAAAATTTTGTATGAAGATACACATAATAAAACCCCTCTAGTTTAACAAAAGGGGGACGGCGTAGCCGGGGATAAAAATATGTAGTTTTACACTTAGTACATTTCTATAAATGTAAGGACTTGCATTCTTACGTTCGCAAAGCGTCCCGCAGGGATGGGATGTTTTTTTGAATATACAGCAGATTTCAAACTCGTTAGGTACACAACGATTCGTCTGTTACCCAGGTATAAAGCGTATTTACTTTTGAATTCTGCTGTAAGTCCCTAAGCTGGTGGAGTTTGTGAAGAGAAAATATCTGTGAGATTCTCCTCAACCAGCAAATCTGCTGTTTGCATAATAAATGGGAGTTCAGCTCCCATAAGACCTCTTTGGATGCGTTCTAAAGTCTCACTAAAAACGATAAACAGAGGATATACGGTATTAGCTCCCTCACTCAAAATATGACTGTGACGCAGAGGCATCAACCACTCATAATCATTGTCTAGATAAACTTGGGTTTGTCGCCAACGTCCTAACAAATCAGAAAAGTCTTCGTCAGCGCGATGAATAAAGACTAAAATTTCTGCACCAGTTTTGATTTTCCACTCTGGATCGCACATCAAAATTGCGACATCACAGGGTAAGCAAATCGTTTTTAAGGCTGTTGTAGCAGGATTGCGAAGCCGAACAATTGGCAAGGGTATAGTAATGACACTTTCATCAGGACGGCGCAGACTGGGAATCATCTCCAAGTATGGCCGATATTGCTTTAGTAAGGCGATCGCAGCTAGATGATTGCTGTACTCAGCCAAACTCGCTTCGTACTGAGATTTTTGCACAGTCATAGTTTATTAAATAATGAGGAGTGAGGAGTTAGGAGTTAAGAATAAAATTAATTAGTGATAAGCTAAAAGTTAGGAATAAAAAATTTTAATTCCTAACTCATAACTTCTAACTCTTAACTATTAATCCTTTATCCCAGCTTTTCAAATACTGCAAACATAGGCAGATACATCGCTAGCAAAATGGTTCCCACCATTCCCCCTAGAACCACAATCATCACCGGTTCCAAAATACTGGTCATTGCTTTTACTGCTTGCTCGACCTCATCTTCATAGAAATCGGCAACTTTCATCAACATTCCATCTAATTCTCCAGTTTCTTCTCCGATACTAATCATCTGAATTGCCATAGCCGGAAAAACGGCATCTTTTTGTAAAGCAATGCTAATCATGCCTCCTTGTTGAATCTCCATCCGGGCAGCGTCTATGGCATTAGCAATCACTTGGTTTCCTGATGTGTCTCGGACAATTTCTAAGCAAGTTAAAATTGGTACACCTGAACGAGTCAAAGAACCAAAAGTCCGGCTAAAGCGGGCAACTGAAGATTTTTGAATTAAATCACCAAACAATGGCATCTTCAAGGAAAAACGATCGATTGTGATGCGACCAACAGGAGTTTTAGAGTATTGTGTAAAGGCAAATTTAAGTCCGATAAGAGCAGCAAGAAGAACTAAAGCACCCGGACTTCTCAGAAATTTACTCGCATCCATCAAGAATTGCGTTAGAGGTGGTAATGTGATTCCAAGTTGTACAAAAATTGTGGCGAAAATTGGAATAAGAAAAATAGTCATACCAAGAAAGATAGCAACTGCGATAAAACCCACAACCGTTGGATAAGACAGTGCTGATTTAATTTGGTTTTGTAATCGGGCAACATCTTCTAACAACTTGGCTAAACGATTTAATACTTCGTCTAGTACACCGCCAACTTCGCCAGCTTGAATCATACTCACGTATAATCCATCAAAACAGTCAGGATGCTTCCGCATTGCCTCTGAAAGATTCATTCCGCTTTGAACATCGGTGCTAATGTCTACAAGGGCTTGTTTCAATTTAGTATTACTACACTGTTCGGAAAGTACCCCCAAACTTCTAACGATCGCAACTCCCGCATTCATCAAAACGGCAAATTGACGCGAAAAAACGGCTTTGTCTTTCACAGAAACCTTAACTAAGGAATTCTGGAAATTTTTCAAGGCAACATCTGGCTGAAATCCTTGAGATTGCTTGAGTTCTTGGATTACAAAACCTTGATCTCTAAGATTAGTACGAGCTTGTACCAAGGATTCAGCAACAATTTTTTCTGTTCGAGATTTCCCTTGCGAATCCCGAACACGGGCAACGAAGTTTGGCATAAAATAAATTCAAAATAGTTGTTATTAATTGGGCATGAGATAATTTTATTTTTGATTTTGGATTGAGGATTTTGGATTAAATTTCAATCTAAAATCCAAAATCTAAAATCTAAAATTATTACTCCCCAGTTCCTTTAATGTGCTTTGGCTGCCGCACCAGGTTTCGCACCTGCTGCCTGCGGTGGTACAGAAGTACCGATGAGACGTTGAATTTCATCTGGCTTAGAAGTCTTAGACATCGCCGCTTCAAAAGAAATCGTTCCGGCTTTGTAAAAATCGGCTAAAACCTTCTCTAGAGTTTGCATTCCCAATTTGCCGCCAGTTTGAATTGCTGAGTAAATTTGAGATGTTTTGCCTTCTCGAATCAAGTTGGAAATAGCAGGAGTGACAATCAGAATTTCTTGAGCCATTACCCGACCATACTCACCAGGTTTAGGGCTTTTCTTGGACACTAAGGTTTGGCTAAATACCGCCACTAACGAGTTAGACAGTTGCACCCGCACCTGGGTTTGTCTTTCATGGGGGAAAACGTCAATAATCCGGTCAACCGTTTGTGCAGCGGAACTGGTGTGTAGTGTACCAAATACCAAGTGTCCTGTTTCTGCTGCGGAAATCGCCAAAGAAATTGTTTCTAAATCGCGCATTTCCCCTACCAGAACAATGTCTGGATCTTCCCGCAAAGCTGCTTTCAAAGCATTAGCAAAGCTTTTAGTATCTTCACCTAATTGCCGTTGGTGAACCAAACTTTTAATTGGTTCGTAGACAAATTCAATTGGATCTTCTACCGTCAAAATATGCTCTGCCTTGGTGCGGTTAATCAAGTCAATCATTGCCGCTAGGGTTGTTGTCTTGCCTGAACCTGTAGGGCCTGTCACTAGAATTAGTCCTCTGGGCTTATCTGTCATTTCCCGCACGATATCTGGCAAACCTAACTTTTCAAAGTTAGGAATCTTAGAACTTAATGCTCGTAAGCAAGCAGCATAAGAACCACGTTCTTTATAAACATTGACTCGAAAGCGAGCTAAACCTTTTACACCATAAGAACAATCCAACTCCCAGTTCTGCTCTAAGGTTTTACGCTGGGTGTTGTTGAGCATACTAAAAATTAGCCTTTGACATTGATCTGCTGTTAATACATGCTCACCTATGGGCGTAAGTTTGCCACTGATGCGGAAGTAAGGAGGCAAACCTGCGGATAAGTGCATATCCGAGCCACCCAATTCAATCAACTGCTCCATCAAATCTTCAATCATCATTTCCATAGTTCTGCTTCCTTTTAATGTTTTTTATTTGTCATTTGTCTTTTGTCCGTTGTCATTTGTCCTTTGTCCTTTGTTATTTGTCGTTGTTTAAAGTTATTAAGCATTCACCAATGACCAATGACTAATGACTAATGACCAATGACTAATGACTAATGACTATTCTTAAAACCGAGCCGTCATACAGTAAGGACAATCCAGCCATTCTTGTTTCAATGTGGCATCACAACTTCGGCAGGTAAGACCTGTCTTACGTTTGGCTTTTAACTCTGCTTCCAAGCCAGTATCAGTAAACGTCACTCGTTCTACTTCTTCTAGAGTGGTGGAACCTTCACGCACTAAGTCCAAACTGTAAGCCAGCAAGGTTTTCATGCCCTCTTCTATTGCCACTTCCTTGATGCGTTCGGTGGGTGCATCTTCGTTGATCAGAGTTTGCAGGTTTTCGGTGACTCGCATGACTTCATAAACACCACAACGCCCTTTGTAGCCGACACCATTACATTTTGGGCAAAGGTGATTTTTGGCTTTGGCATCTGCGATCGCATCTAATGTCAAGGTGTTAGCTTTATAGAAAGTGACTCCGACATCTGAGGAAGCTGATAGACCATAACGAGCTAGTTCCTCGGTTGTGGGAGTGTAGGGGACACGACATTCAGAACATACACGCCGCACCAAACGTTGAGCTAAAACGCCAATTAGGGAACTAGAAACCATGAAAGGCTCAATCCCCATTTCTCCCAAACGAGCGATCGCTCCTGGGGCATCATTGGTATGTAAGGTAGTTAATACTAAGTGACCTGTCAAGGCAGCTTCAATCGCTGTTTTTGCCGTTTCTTTATCCCGCGTTTCACCCACCAGTAGCACATCTGGATCTTGTCGCAAGAAAGCCCGCAACGCGGTAGCAAAATCTAGCCCTTTTTCCCGAATTACCTGTACTTGAGTAATCCCTGGAAGACTGTACTCAATGGGGTCTTCTACAGTACTGATATTAATTCCGGGATCGTTCTTTTCTGAAAGTGCAGAATACAGCGAAGTTGTTTTTCCCGAACCAGTTGGCCCAGTTACCAAAATTAACCCAAACGGACGGCTAACCATATCCTTGACAATATTCAAAGTCTCTGGATCGGTAATTAACTTATCTAATCCCAGTTGGGTGGAGGAGTTATCCAAAATCCGCAGTACCACCTTTTCCCCGTAGCGACTGGGTAAGGTATTCACCCGGAAGTCCACCTTACGTCCCTCAAACAGCCGTCGGATGCGTCCATCTTGAGGTAGACGGCGTTCAGCAATGTCTAGATTGGAGATGATTTTAAATCGGGCTGTCACCGCCGGGATGATTTTTTTCGGCATTGAGGGGAAAGCTTCACGCAGTACACCATCTTTCCGAAAGCGGATGCGTAGGTTTTCTTCTTGCGGTTCGATATGAATGTCAGAAACGCCCTCATGTAAGGCTTTAGCTAGGATTCTATTAACTAGGTTGATAACTGGGGCATCCTCTGCACCCTTCATCGCTGCTCCTAGATCGGCCTCCATTTCTTCAGGAGCATCCGAAATATCAAGATTTCCGAGATTTTCTAAATCTTGACTAATATCTGTAGAGTTTTCTCGTTCCAGGTGCTTCTGCTTAACAGCCATTTCATCCAAATATTGGTTGATTAGCTGTTGGTAATCTTCCTGGGTAATCACCATGCGCTGTAAAGCCAAGCCTTGGGGGCGCAAGATGCGGTTCAGGTCATCAGAAGCCTCTAGATTATCTGGAGCAACCATCGCCACTAAAACTGAGGGCGGGGTTTGGTCTTCGTGTTTTGACAGTGGTACTAAGCGATGGCGACGGCAGATATCCACTGGGATGAGGGTTTCAATCAGGTTCCCCATCATCGTGTTGCCAACGGAATTGACTTCTGGATCGAGGAATTCAACTCCGTATAATATTTTCAGTTCAAATAGCTGCTGTTTTTTGTATTGCCTGAGCAACTCAGGCGATAGTTGTTGCCCAGTGATTGACTCTAATACTTCTGTTAAGGGTCTGCCAGATTTGCGGCTTTCAATTAATGCCTGCCTCATCTGTTCGGTATTGACATAGCCAGATTGCACTAGCTTATTGCCGAAGGGCGAAAACTCTGTTCTGGTAGTTAGAGCGGTACTGCGCCGTTGTGGTGACGAGTAAGTCATAGATGAGCGAATGAGTAGGGGGAACCTCTGCTTAAAGTATTCCCTTAGTGTGAGATAGAATTCTCATTTCCCAAAAAAGTCCTGAGTCACGTCGCTTTGCTTTGAATTCAAAATTCAAAATTAAATATATTTTCAAATAACATAAGGGGCAAGTCGCATTCAGCGCTACTATTGCAAACTACTCGTTCGGGTTCCCGCCTTAATAGCGTCTGGGCTAACGTGTTCACCATTTGTCACAATAAGAGGACGGTTACATCACTTCCAGGAAATTGTTGGCAATAAAATCAGCCTCAGTGGCATGTCGTGGATGACGACGGTTGCAAGCTGTGGAGATACACTGCCATAAATAGGATCTGGAATGAATAGACAATGATCGATGAAAATAAACAGATAAACAATACAAGCCAGCAATTGGGTGAACCAACAGAGGTAAAGCAAGCAATGAAGAGTGACTTCCCAGCCCAAGTTAATTTCAATGAATCTGGCAGCGAGGTGACAGAGCAAGTGGCGGGCCAAACAAATGTATCGGGGGATACTGCTACCGTCAATTCAGAAAATAGCGTCGCTGCAACTGAGAAAACTGGAGTGGAAACAGCAGCTTTGGCAGAACTGACTCAACAAATCGAGTCCGTCAAAACGCAACTGGAAGAGCGTAGTACTCAATATATGCGGATCGCCGCTGATTTTGAGAATTACCGGAAACGCACTAGCAAAGAAAAAGAAGACCTAGAGTTGCAGGTGAAGCGGAATACGATTTTGGAATTGCTACCAATAGTCGATAATTTTGAGCGGGCGCGATCGCACCTCAAACCGCAATCTGAGGGCGAAATGACCATGCACAAAAGTTACCAAGGTGTTTACAAACAACTAGTAGATAGCTTGAAGCGCTTGGGTGTATCGCCAATGCGTCCCGAAGGTCAAGAATTCGATCCTAACCTGCACGAAGCAGTAATGCGGGAACCTACGGATGAACATCCTGAAGGAACAGTGTTAGAAGAGTTAGTGCGCGGATATTACTTGGGCGATCGCGTGCTACGCCATGCAATGGTCAAAGTAGCTGCTCCCAAGGAAGATACACCTTTTGCACCAGAAGATCAGTCGAGTTCAGCCAGCAGTTAAGCTGTAGTCGCTCGTCTCGCTGACCTCAAGTGCCTGGGTTATAGCAAGGACGAGCATCGCGTACCAAAACAAAAACAAGGCTTTGGATAACTCTCTGTGTTTCAACTTCTTTCTTGCTAGCAGCAACAGGGGTTCCACAGATGTTATCCGCTAGCCTTTGTTCTTAGCAAAAAAGTTAGTCCGCGACATATTACAGCAGAAATATTCAGTAAAAATACTGGTAAATATGGGAAAAGTTATTGGGATCGACTTAGGCACTACTAACAGTTGCGTCGCAGTTTTGGAGGGTGGTCAACCACTTGTGATCTCCAATTCTGAAGGTGGACGAACGACTCCAAGTATTGTGGGATTTGGGAAGAGTGGCGATCGCTTGGTTGGTCAATTGGCAAAGCGCCAAGCCGTAACCAATGCTGAAAACACAATTTACAGTATTAAACGATTCATCGGGCGGCGTTGGGAAGATACTGAAGTAGAACGCGATCGCGTCCCCTACAACTGCATCAAAGGTCGAGATGAGACCGTTGATGTCCAAATTCGCTCAAAAAACTATACGCCCCAAGAATTATCCGCGATGATCCTGCAAAAGCTGAAGCAGGATGCAGAAAACTTTTTGGGTGAGGAAGTCACTCAAGCAGTGATCACCGTACCAGCATATTTCACAGATGCCCAAAGACAAGCAACTAAAGATGCTGGCACAATTGCTGGACTAGAAGTTCTGCGAATCATTAATGAACCAACAGCTGCGGCTTTAGCTTTCGGATTGGAAAAGCAAGACCAAGAGCAGCTAATTTTAGTATTTGACTTGGGAGGCGGTACTTTTGACGTATCGATCCTGCAACTTGGGGATGGCGTTTTTGAAGTGAAGGCGACTTGTGGTAACAACCACTTGGGTGGAGACGACTTTGATAATGCGATCGTCCTTTGGATGATGGAACGTTTCCAAGAACAAGAGAAAATCGACCTTTCCAAAGACAAAATGGCACTGCAACGCCTGCGGGAAGCTGCGGAAAAGGCAAAAATTGAACTCTCCAGCATGGTGAATACCTCCATCAACTTGCCCTTTATCACAGCGGATGACACTGGGCCAAAGCATCTGGAGATGGAACTCAGTCGCTCGAAATTTGAAGAACTCGCCGCAAAATTAATTGAAGCGACCATCGAACCACTGATCCAATCGCTTAAAGATGCGGATCTCAAACCAGAAGCCATAGATCGGATTATTTTGGTAGGTGGTTCTACCCGTATTCCGGCAGTCCAAAACGCGCTAATTAAGTTTTTCAACGGCAAAGCTCCCGATCGCTCCATCAACCCTGACGAAGCTGTAGCATTGGGAGCAGCTATTCAAGCAGGTGTGTTGGGTGGCGAAGTCGATAATCTCTTACTACTGGATGTCACCCCTCTGTCCTTGGGAATTGAAACTTTAGGTGAAGTGTTCACCAAAATCATTGAACGCAACACTACAATTCCTACAAGTCGGTCACAAGTTTTTTCCACCGCTGTTGATGGGCAAACCTCAGTGGAAATTCACATCCTCCAAGGTGAACGAGCGATGTCACGAGATAACAAGAGTCTCGGCAAGTTTTTGCTAGCAGGAATTCCCCCATCGCCCCGTGGTGTACCGCAAATTGAAGTATCCTTTGAAATCGATGTCAACGGCATCTTGAAGGTTTCTGCCCAAGATAAAGGTACAGGTAGAGAACAGAGTATCAGGATTACCAATACAGGTGGTTTGAGTAGCAACGAAGTCGAACGGATGCGCCAAGAGGCCGAACTGTTTTCCGAAGAAGATAGAAGACGTAAAGAACTGGTTGAACTCAAAAACCAAGCAGATAATTTGTTGTTCAGTTATGAATCTACGATCAAGGATAATAGCAACTTTATCGGCGACCAGATGAAAACCTTGGCTAGTGAAAAAGTTGAACAACTCCAAGCGGCAATGATTGACTCCAGCATTTCCACAGTGGAATTTAAGCAGCGCTTAGACGACTTCCAACAAACCTTGTTTGCAATTGGTGCTGATGTCTACAATCGAGCTAACAGCCAAACCGATCAGATTGAGGAGAGTTCATCTGGTCACTTTCCCCCAGAAGTAGACTCACCAATGAATGGCACGCTAATACCACAATTCAACTTTGATTTTGACGAAGAAAGTACCGCTCAGGCTGATTATGAGGCGATAGATTAGGGGTTGGGCATGGGGCATGGGGCATTGGGAAAGAGGAGGCAGAAGGCAGAAGGCAGGAGGCAGAAGTTCAAAAATGTTTGAATTTTGAATTTTGAATTTTGAATTTTGAACTTTGAATTGATTTGTCCCCTTGTCCCCAGTACCCAGTCCCCAATCTCCTAAGTTGCAAATTTTTATTATGATATTTTAATATATCTAAATATTTAGATTTAGCGAAGTTTCACAAGACCCCAGTCCTTTGCTAGATTGTAGAAGCAAATTACTTTGGGCTAGGCAATGTGCAAGTTCAGAGCCACTTCCATTGCATAAGGGTGGTTTTCCACACCTAATGGTGCGGCTAGCCCCTCTGGTTGATGGGCGGGGTTTTCCTCTCCTACGTAGCACAATTGTAAAAGAGACAGCCGACTCGGCAGTGAGAAGTATGAGCAGAGGCTCCCCCTGTTCCTAACTTCTATAGCTTTTGTCGTCTCCCACGAGGAAAGCACCTGTTGCTCAAGATTTGTCGGTGATTTTTGTAAAAGGTAAAGGGTAAAATCAGTTATTAACAAAAATTAATTTTATCTTCTGCCTGCCTTCCGGCAAGCCGCCCTTTAACAGGATAATGTGTTGCTCTTGCATATCTGTAGGCAAAACACTTAATCCATAGGGTAGCAAGTGACCGTGAATGACGTTCTACTGACTTCTGCTTTCTTCCTTCTAACTTTTACCTTTGCTATATGGCCCGCGACTATTATGAAATCCTGGGTGTCTCTCGTGACACTGACAAAGAAGAAATCAAACAAGCCTATCGCCGTTTAGCCCGGAAGTATCACCCAGATGTGAACAAAGAACCGGGGGCGGAGGATCGCTTTAAAGAAATTAACCGCGCTTATGAGGTACTCTCAGAACCCGAAACCCGCGCTCGTTACGATCGCTTTGGTCCAGAGGGTGTATCTGGTGCTGGCGCGGGCTTTCAAGATGTCGGCGATATGGGTGGTTTTGCCGATATCTTTGAAAGCATTTTTAGTGGCTTTGCTGGCGGTATGGGTAATCCCACCCAACAAAGACGCCGCAGTGGGCCTGCGAGGGGTGATGACCTGCGGCTAGACCTGAAGTTAGACTTTCGGGAAGCGATATTTGGCGGCGAAAAAGAAATTCGCATTTCCCATCTAGAAAATTGTGAAGTTTGTAGCGGTTCTGGTGCTAAACCTGGAACCCGCCCTCGGACTTGTTCGACTTGTGGCGGTTCGGCTCAAGTACGGCGTGTGACTAGAACACCCTTTGGCAGTTTCACCCAGGTATCGACTTGTCCCACCTGTAATGGAACAGGGATGGTAATTGAAGATAAGTGTGACGCGTGTGATGGTAAGGGCGCAAATCAAGTCACAAAGAAACTCAAAATAACCATTCCAGCGGGGGTGGATAATGGCACACGTTTGCGGATTTCTAGTGAAGGAGATGCCGGTCAACGTAGTGGCCCTCCTGGGGATTTATACGTTTACTTGTTCGTAAATGAGGACGAGGAATTCCAACGGGATGGGATTAATATTCTCTCGGAAATCAAAGTTAGCTACCTGCAAGCGATTTTAGGTTGTCGGTTAGAGGTAGATACAGTCGATGGGCCAGTAGAACTAATCATTCCAGCTGGAACTCAGCCGAATACAGTGATGAAGTTGGAAAATCGCGGCGTACCTCGTTTGGGTAATCCCGTAAGTCGTGGGGATCACATGCTGAACGTATTAATTGATATTCCCAATAAAATCACCCCAGAGGAGAGGGAACTGCTGGAGAAGCTAGCTAAAATTAAGGGCGATCGCACTGGTAAAGGCGGTCTAGAAGGATTCTTGGGAAATTTATTTAAGTGATGATGCCCTCTTCTGTTTTAACTCCCGATGCTCAACTTGATTTACGCGGCACCCCTTGCCCGATTAATTTCGTGCGGACAAAACTACGTCTGGAGAAAATGCCATTGGGAGGTTTGCTAGAAGTCTGGTTAGACCCTGGTGAGCCGATTGAGCAGGTTCCTGATAGTTTGACAATGGCAGGCTATCAGGTAGAAGAAATTACAGACTGCACTAGTTATTTTTCTCTGTTAGTGCGCCGTCCAGCTGCTAGCCAATGACAGGGGAAAATTTTGACGTAACTGGACAGTTATTGGGTACGGTGGTAGCTGTACAGGCTAATTTTTACCGAGTACAGATGGATCGAGAGGCAGGGGAGCAGAGGAGCAGGGGAGCAGAAGAGAAACTGGATTTAAATGCCTCTTTGCCCTCGCCTCCTCTTTTGCTTTGTACCCGAAGAACACGTCTGAAAAAAATTGGACAACAGGTGATGGTAGGCGATCGCGTTGTGGTAGAAGAGCCAGATTGGGCTGGAGGGAGGGGAGCGATCGCTGAGGTTTTACCCCGCCAAAGTGAGTTAGATCGTCCGGCGATCGCCAATGTCAACCAAATCCTCTTAGTATTTGCCGTTGCCGATCCACCTTTGGAACCTTATCAGCTGAGTCGCTTTCTGATTAAGGCTGAGTCTACTGGTTTGGATGTGCTTTTATGCTTAAATAAAAGTGATTTAATTTCAGCGCCAGAACAACAACAAGTTAGCGATCGCCTGCTAGGTTGGGGCTATCAACCAATATTTATCAGCGTTAAAGATGGTATTAATACTGACCAAGCAGCCAAATACCTGAGCAATAAAATTACCGTAATCGCTGGGCCTTCCGGCGTTGGTAAATCCAGCCTGATTAATACGCTGATTGACTCTGCAAAGCTGCGAGTCGGAGAAGTTTCTGGTAAACTGGCTCGTGGTCGTCATACCACTCGCCATATAGAATTATTTGAGTTACCTAGTGGTGGTTTACTGGCAGACACTCCCGGTTTTAATCAGCCGGATATGGATTGTGTACCAGAAGAATTAATTCATTATTTCCCAGAAGCCAGAAAGCGGTTAGCAGTTGCTAGCTGTCGTTTTAGTGATTGTCTGCATCGAGACGAGCCTGAGTGCGTGGTGCGGGGAGACTGGGAACGATACGAACATTATTTAGAATTTTTGGACGCGGCGATCGCTCATCAAACACAGCTACACCAACAAGCCGATCCAGAATCTACCATGAAGTTAAAAAGCAAAAGCAAAGGCAAAGGGCAGAGTCAATACGAACCCAAGCTAGAAAGTAAAAAATATCGGCGAATTTCCCGCAAGACTCAGTTACAAGACTTGCAGGAATTATATCGAGATGAGGAATAAAGTGTGCGATGTCTACGACGGGCTGCGCCTACACATTTCTATCTATAAACAAAATGTTGTATCGATGTTGGTTCCTCCTAGTCGCTCCATTTGTTTAAAATTGAGCGATATTCCCAATCTTTGTCATCCATATCACCTAAATATATACGACAGTGTTTAGGAACAGCATCATACGCTTGGCGCAAATACTGCTTATTTGTCTCATTTGGCTCATGCTTGTATTGTGTTAATCTCTGTCGGCAAATCTCTCCTGTTGTTAGCTGCCCATTGAGTCGTCGGATCTCGTCTTCAACTTCTTTAACAAACTCTTGCTCCTCAACTCTTGACTCTGAAGGGGTGACAAAGGGGCTAAAACCGACGAAATATAAGAGTGTGACCGTTTTGGGGTAAAAAAAGATAGGTCAGATATTCTCAACAAGACCCATCAAATGATAATGTTACCTAAATTCTACCAAAGCTGCTTTCAGAATCTACTGACACCTGGACAGTACAAGATGCTCGAAATCTTGATAATGCTCTTGCAGTTTCATAAAACTGTGACGATTGAGAAGCTCTCATCTGTATTTCCCCAACCAATAAAATTTGAAAGTCGGCGACGCAGTATTCAAAGGTTTTTATTGTTGCCCCAGTTATCAATTCAATACCTCTGGTTTCCAGTACTAAAACGATGGGTCAAAAATAACCCAAAATCAGTGAATAAAAAACTGATATTTGCCATTGATAGAACACAGTGGCGCTGTGAAAATGTATTTGTAATCAGCTTAATTGAACAGAAAAGAGCAATACCAGTTTACTGGATATTATTACCAAAAAAAGGATGTAGCAATTTGGGTGAGCAGAAAAGATTAATCCGCCCATTGCTACGGTTATTCAAAGGATATCAAATTCTCGTACTGGGAGATAGAAAATTTCATAGTATAAAACTGGCTCATTGGTTACACAGTAAGGGAATTGACTTTGTGCTACGTCAAAAACAAGGCACGTATATTCGCCAAGGAAATGAATCATATCAACGGTTACAATCTTTGGGATTAAATCCTGGTATCTCGTTCTTCCTGACGGGTATTCAAGCCACTAAACAAAAAGGCTTTGCTCATTTTAATTTAGCTGGGTATTACAAGCGTAAATACCGGGGTAAGCTTGAACCTGCTGGCTGGTTTTTACTAACAAATCTTGAGAGTCTTGCAGATGCCATTAAAGCATTTAAGTTGCGAAGTGGCATCGAAGCTATGTTTAAAGATTGTAAAACTGGTGGTTATAATTTGGAATCAACGTATGCAACTGGACAACGATTAATTGCACTAATTTTATTGATTGCAATCGCTTACACAATTGCAGTTTTAGCTGGTCGCAACTCCCGAAAAATGGGACTACAACAATATGTTGGTCGGCTTCAAGAATTAAAGCGTTATGCACGCCGGCATAGTGCTTTTTGGGTTGGATTATATGGGTGTTTATGGGTAGGTGCTATGGAGTTTTGGTCAGATTTGGCGATCGCACTTGTGCGTCTTAAGCCCGGTAAACTACCCTATTTTCAGAGGGGTTTACGTGCTATGACCCTTATTCAATCAGCGCTATAGCCTCTTTGTCACCCCGTCAGCTCTTGACTTCACTTGATAGGCGGTGAAATTAAGACCAGACACCATCATTGATACTCTTGCTCCTTCAGACAGATGAGTTGTAATCCAACCTTTGCTCACCTTTTCTTTGAAACCATCAAAGTCAACCATCCCCCAGCAATCAATTCTGCCGTCTTTGTAGACCTTAATTTCAGTGACAAAATATTGCTCTCCATTCTTGATAAAGGCTTGCAAAAATACGCCAGGAATGGTTACACCATCAACTATGCGATAGATTGTGTTATGGAAGGACATAATAACAACTCATTGTTATACAGTAGCGGATGACTCATTAAGTTATACGTATTTGCACAACTATTTATTATGCAGAATTTTTTATATAACTGCTCTAAATCAGTTTTGTATGACTAGTTAAGGAACTGCCAAGCCTGATTTGAACATGAAATACTTGCGGTGCTTATTGCGAATATTTACTTCTCCTTTAGCAAACAGTATGTACTGTACTCTTCGCTCGATCTCGGTAGGCCCCTGTGAACGCTTACCATCTGTGTAATGTTCAAATCATAAGATTTTGGCAAATCCTGAGTTTAATTTTTACGTGACAGCAAAAACACGCAGTGGAGGCACAACAATACAATAATATTGGCTGTACCCCTACAAACACTGTATTTAACTCATATTGAAAACTATTCTTACGATTCCCATAAAGTCTTAAAATATTGTTAATTTCAGCCAAACCTCTCAACCTTCAACTTACAAGTATCACCCAAAATCACTATGGCTATCGGCTACGTCGCGCTTGTACTCCACGCACATCTACCCTTCGTTCGTCACCCAGAAAGTGACTACGTGCTGGAGGAAGAATGGCTCTATGAAGCCATTACAGAAACATACATCCCCTTATTGAAAGTATTTGAAGGCTTAAAGCGAGACGGTATTGACTTTAAAATCACGATGAGTATGACACCCCCTTTGGTGTCAATGCTTCGCGATCCTTTGCTTCAAGAACGCTACGAAGCACACTTAGCTCAACTAGAAGAACTTATAGCACTAGAAGCAGAACATAATGTCAACAACGGACATCTTCGTTATTTAGCCGAACATTACGCAACTGAATTTAGTGAAGCGCGTCAGCTATGGGAACGCTACGACGGGGACTTGGTGACAGCTTTTAAGAAGTTCCAAGACAGTAACAACCTGGAAATCATCACTTGCGGCGCTACTCACGGCTATTTACCGTTGATGAAAATGTATCCACAAGCAGTGTGGGCGCAAATTCAGGTAGCCTGCGAACATTACGAACAAAGCTTTGGACAAGCACCCAGAGGCATTTGGTTGCCGGAATGCGCCTACTATGAAGGTTTAGACCGGATGCTAGCCGATGCTGGGTTACGCTACTTCCTCACTGATGGGCATGGCATCCTTTACGCCCGTCCCCGGCCGCGCTTTGGCACTTATGCCCCAATTTATACAGAAACTGGTGTTGCTGTCTTTGGTCGAGATCATGAATCTTCCCAACAGGTATGGTCTTCTGAAGTGGGTTATCCTGGGGCGGCGGAATATCGGGAATTTTACAAAGATTTGGGCTGGGAAGCAGAATATGAGTACATCAAGCCCTACATCATGCCCAATGGTCAGCGAAAAAATACGGGCATTAAGTATCACAAAATTACGGGGCGGGGCTTAGGTCTCTCAGATAAGGCGCTCTACGATCCTTATTGGGCTAGGGAAAAGGCAGCAGAACACGCTGCTAATTTTATGTATAATCGAGAGCGGCAATCTGAGCATCTATATGGTATAATGCAGCGACCGCCAATTATCGTTTCGCCTTATGACGCAGAGTTATTTGGACATTGGTGGTATGAAGGCCCTTGGTTCATCGATTACCTATTCCGCAAGTCATGGTATGACCAAAAAACATATCAAATGACCCATTTAGCAGACTATTTGCGGGAGCAGCCGACGCAGCAAGTTTGTCGTCCTTCGCAGTCTAGTTGGGGTTTCAAGGGTTTCCACGAGTATTGGTTGAATGAGACGAACGCTTGGGTTTATCCGCATTTGCACAAAGCTGCTGAACGGATGATTGAAATCTCGCAACTGGAACCAGAAGATGAGTTGGGGTGGAAAGCATTGAACCAAGCAGCGCGGGAATTGTTATTAGCACAATCTTCCGACTGGGCATTTATTATGCGGACAGGAACAATGGTACCCTATGCAGTTAGACGGACGCGATCGCACTTAATGCGGTTCAATAAGCTCTATGAAGACGTGAAAATCGGTAAAATTGACAGCGGTTGGCTGGAAAAAGTCGAATTAATGGATAATATCTTCCCCGAAATCAACTATCGCGTCTACCGTCCGCTATAGTTTCACAAAAAATAATTAACAGCAGTAGGGTGGGCATTGCTCACCCTATATTATTAGCTAAAGGCTATCTGGATCAATATTTAATTCTCGAAGTTTCGCAGCTAATCTTTGCGCTTTCTCTTCTGCGGCTTGTCGTGCAGTTGCTTCCTCTTCATGGGTTAAGAGTATTTGACTCGTAGCGGGATTGTAAAAGCGCAGTTTTCCCGCCTCTAGACGTAACTCTAAACCCAAAACTTCACTGGGTAGAGACACTGTACCATCTGGCAGGGTATTGGTTGCCACTGGGAAATAATTTCCATCAACCAACTGTAAACCCTGAAGTTGGGGATTGAGATAATCGCCTGTGGGGTCATATTGAAAATATTCACGCACTCCCAGAAAGGCATAAATTCCTTTCTTTGCACCTTGGTCTTTGCTGCGGGTGGTTTTTGAGGTAATCTCTAAGACAAAATCTGGGGTTTGATTATTTTCTTCCCAGGTTTTGTAAGAGCGTCTGTCACGGTTTTCCACTCCAAACACCACAAATACATCTGGTGCGACAACTGATTCTGGATAACCTTTTTCGTAGTAAATAAATAGATTACCAGCGACGTATACATCTGGGTGATTTTGAAAATAAATCTGTAGCGCATTTATTGCATAAGCCAAGTAACTGAACTGGATATCACCTTCAGCCATTGGCTTACCATCCTCATCTGGGTACTCAATCGGCGTAACGGGGATATACTCTACTGAGGCTGTCATGGTCAGATACCTCAATTCAACTAGGGCTAGATTCAATACTATCGCTCAAAATGCGATCGCCATGACTGGGAGGTTGTGAAATCACCAAAAATTCCAGATTGCATAGGCGTAGCCCGTCCTAGACATCGCTGCTTAGTCCGAGTTGCTGTCGTTCGGCATCCATAAAACGCTACCAGTGCCATCCACCCAGGTTCTAAGGAATCAACCGATCTGCGCGTAGTTGCTCGAACAGGTCAAAAAACGACTCGTCCGTTTTCTGGTATATGGAGAAGCCGAGTTTGCGGCTCTTCGACATATCGGTCATAACCTCAATCGGACGCCCAAGATCGAGATCGGTGTGCCATGCAGACGATAGACGGCTCAGATCCGGCTCGGTGAGGTTATGCTGCTTTGCGATCTCGCGCCAGACAGCATCTTCATTCGCCATTTCAGCTTCGAGCGGGTGGGTTGTGCCGTCGAAGCCGATGGGATCGATGCCGAACCAGTCAGCCAGCCGCCCCCACAACCATATCCAGCGGAAGATGTCGCCATTGACAACGTTAAACGCCTCGTTGTGGGCCGCTTCGGTCTTCGCCGCCCAGACTAGGTGCTTCGCCAGCACCCGCGCGTCGGTCATGTCGGAGATGCCCTTCCACTGCGCTTCAGAACCTGGCCAGCGGAACGGGCGCCCGGTTTCCTTGCAGATCGCGGCATACACGGCTAGCGTCGTGCCCAGGTTCATCAAATTGCCGACCGCCTTTCCAATGACAGTGTGAGGGCGATGAATGCTCCAGGTGAAACCGTCACGGGCTGCTGCGGCATAGACCTCATCTTCCTGAGCATAATAGAAATTTTCGATGTCGAGTCGGGGCTGCTCCTCGCGCAATGGAGTTTCTGGCAGCGATCCGCCTCTGGCGTATGCATCGAATGGCCCGAGATAATGCTTGAGGCCGGTGACGAGGGCGACGTGCTGCACTGAGTCCTTCGGTGACAGAACATCCAGCAGATTGCGAACCATCGTGCCGTTGACCCTGACATTCTCGGTCTCGGTCGCATTACGCATCCACGTCGTGATAAAGATGTGCGTCGGGGCAATGTCTGACAGCGCAGTTTTCAGGCTAGCTAGATCGAGCAGATCGGCAGCAACAGGGCGTAACCCTTCCACCCCTTTTTTAAGATTTCGGGCCAACCCATAGGTCGTCCATCCATTCGCGATTAGTTCTCTCG
The DNA here is from genome assembly GCF_034530955.1 of Nostoc sp. DedQUE05. Lineage (NCBI taxonomy): Bacteria > Bacillati > Cyanobacteriota > Cyanophyceae > Nostocales > Nostocaceae > Nostoc > Nostoc sp. DedQUE05. The sequence goes on from NZ_JAVRCB010000027.1 coordinate 116,841, forward strand.
CAAGATTGCTGCCGATGATGCCGCTTGCGCCCACAACTAAGGCTGTCCCATCCATGTCGTGTCTCCAGTAGGGAAATTTTCTATAGCAATCCTAAGCCCCAAATTTCCAGGCTTCGTGTAACTAACGTTAAAAAAGACAGGCAAGATGCCTGTCCTACAAGTAGTAATTTAGCAAAGAATTTAGAAATTCATTTCAGCAGCTTGAACTTTCTCAACCTGCTTCTTCTTCAGCACCAGCATAACTTGAGCCAACATTACAAGAGCGATGAACGCAATCATCCATTTGACTCTGGAAGCGTCTTGCAGTACGATTTCTCCATCTGTTTGACCGAATCCACCGACGTTCGGGTTGCTGGTCAAAGCATCACCAGTCTTAACTGCTTGACCTTCGGAAACAAGCAGGTCTGGCCCTAAAGGAATCGTATCAACGACAACATCACCTGATTCAGGTTGGATGTTGACTAAATATTTAACGTTACCGTCTCCATCTTCCTCTTTAGCAATCTTGGTAATTGTGCCAGTAGCGGAAGCGTTGTAAACAGCGTTATTGCTCTTTTCGCCAGTGGGATAAACTTGTCCGCGTCCCCGATTACCACCTACGTGAACTGAATATTTACCGAAGTGGATGTTTTTGTCGGTTGCAGGGTTGGGAGAAAGAACTGGGAAGACGATTTCCTGATACTGTTCGCCAGGTAAAGGGCCGACGATGACGACGTTTTCTTTATCTTCACTGTAGGGTTGGTAGAATGTGTCGCCAACTTCTTCTTTAAGTTCTTCAGAAAGACGGTCTTCAGGAGCAATCTTAAAGCCTTCGGGTAGCATCAGTACTGCACCGACGTTCAAGCCAACCTTGGAACCATCAGCACCAACTTGCTGGGCAGTGAGATCGTAAGGGATTTTCACCACAGCTTTGAATACAGTGTCAGGTAGCACCGATTGGGGAACTTCCACTTCTGTAACCTTGGCGGCTAGGTGACAGTTGGCACAAACAATTCGCCCTGTTGGTTCGCGGGGGGTTTCGGGATAGGTTTGCTGTGCCCAAAAGGGATAGGCGGCAGCTGATTGAGGAAGTGCTAAATCGCTGGTGAAGTAAAATGTCACAGTAGCGATCGCTATGAGCAATGTTTTTACAATCGCTCTAGCACTGCGAGTTAATCTCGCTGTTAGGAAAACATTTCTCATCTCTATAAGGGCGACAATTGAATTAGTCATTAGTCATTGGTCATTAGTCATTAGTCATTAAGCCCTGAACAAAGGACAAATGACTAAGGACAAAATTATTAACCCCACCAAGGTGCATCACCTGTGCGGAAGTCGGTTTCAGTCCAAGGGGTTAAGACGATTTTGTCGTCGTTTACGTTTGTATGGGCTAAAGCCAGAGACAGAGGTGCTGGGCCCCGAACAACTTTACCAGTTTCGTCATACTGAGAACCATGACAAGGACACTTGAATTTGTTCTCAGCAACGTTCCAGGGGACGACACAACCTAAGTGGGTGCAGATGGCGTTAATGCCATAATCTTTGATCGCCTCTTTGCTGTCTACCACAATATAGGTAGGATCTCCTTTTAGTCCTTGGACTAGGTTGCGATCGCCTGCATTCCGGTTTTCTAGAAATTTAGTGACGCTAACATCGTTACCTAGCTCATCTTTTGCTGTTACACCGCCACCTGCGCCACCTGCTGCTGGTGGAATAAAGTACTTGACAACGGGATACAATGCACCCAGAGCTACTCCAGTGACAGTCCCAAAAGTGAGCAGATTCATGAACTGACGACGCCCCATATCGGGCACGTCTGCTGATTCAGAAAATTGAGCCATAATCTACGCGCTCTTTGTGTATTTTGTTAAGCATTTTGACAAAAGTACTAATACTTGAGCAACTCTTGTCTAAGTCGAAATGCTAGCGCTCACAACGATGCCATAATTCTTTGTTCCAAGATATAAAAAGCATCTTTTCTGTTAGCATTACATTTCTTTATATCCTTATCATACTGGAGTCACGGAACTTAACATCATAACTAAATGTAAAATCTGATTGAGAAAAGACTATGACAGGACAGGAATTACGTCAGATATTGCTTGATAAGTGGGGATATTCTTATGATGTCCAGTTCCGGCGGGCACAGGGAAAGATATTTTTGCAAGTAATGTGGAAATATCTAGAGCAAGCTTCTTTTCCCTTGAGTGAGGCGGAGTACCAAGAACATCTCGATAGCATTGCCAATTATCTTCATGCCTTGGGTGGGTCAACACAGGTACAAACTTTTATTGCCCAAACACGCGATCGCCCCCGACTTGGCAAGGCTGTCAGCATTCCTCTAGATTTGGGCGAACGTTCTTCAGAATGGATATTGTGACCAATTATTTCATTAACTTTAATCAATTTCTGAGTAATTGCAGTATTTTTTATTCAAAAATACTATAACGTCCTGTATAATCCTTTTCCCTATTGGTAAGGTAAGAAAAAATACACCTCTTCAAGGAAAAAGCTAATGGCTTTTATCTCAACATTTGAAATTCTTCTTAAACCTCAACTTCCAAAGGAACTTACAGATACAAAACCTGAACTTATCCCACTAGCGAGAAATATTCTCCAAGGCTATTTCCTGACGATCGCAAGTCCCATAGCCCTCATATCTTGTTAAACTGCTTGATAGCTAGAGCAGTCAAACATACGTTGGATTTTTATTTTTTGGAAGTCTCTAATACTTTTAAATCATCTAAGGTACAGAGCAAACGAGGCTTTTCAGGGTCAGTCAAATCTAGCTGCTCCCAAGATATTGTATAGCCACTGTGGATCTTGTGCGCCCCAAGGAAGTGTAAGATTCTCAACCCAATTGCCCAAGCTGATAGTCTTTCTAAGATAGCAGTGGTTCCAATCAGATATTCCTGAATAACCCATTCTTCACCCTGCTGTTGGGCATGTACTTCCTCAATGCGTCCGGCGGGTTTGCCAGTTGAATCCAATACTTGTTTGCCTAGTAGCAGTTCCAGATGAATTTCACTTGCCATGTTCTGCCCCTGGAATTCGGCCAATAATGTGTTTCTGAAGCCATTTTTCATAAGCTAATGCTGGAGTTTGGTCAGCTTCAATCTCGACTTCAACATCAATACCAACATCCCGCACTTTTGACCACGGAATTCTAAAGGGTTCACTTTGTTTAGCACCCCAACTACTTTCAATTGCTGCTACCCACCTGCCTAAACGTGGATGAATACGTCGTGCAAGAGTTGTCATACCAGTTTCGATATAAGTGAGTCGTGGCGGTTCTCCATCGCGCAACTCTATGACAATTCCATCGACTTTGCCCAGATGGCGCCGATCGCTGTCAACTAATTGGTTATCAAGTACATCTCTAATAATGTTCATTTTCTATCACTTCCAGTTGATTATTAACGTAAACGCCTACCAGCGATCACCCTCCAAGAATTTCTAGTGGAATCGCAACGATCGCTAACACGAATGTCAGCACAATTGTAAAGATCACAACACTATTACTTATCCAACCGTTGCGATACTTGCCGATATATAATTCATCGTTCATCAATACCAAAAATGGCACAATCACAGGCGGCAAAATCACTGCTGTAATCGCCATTGAAAACAAAGTCAATTGCAACGGGTCAATTCCAAATACCATTAATAAAGAAGCGAGAAAGACAAACACAGTGTAGACCAAACTAAAGCGTGCGGCATCTTTAGGTTTCAGATTTTCGCCCCAATTCCAACCAAAGGATTGAGCAACAATATAAGCTGTGTCGAGAGTAACTTCCAGTGCTGCGCCAAAGCAAGCAATACCCAAGGATGCTGCAAATAGTACAAAGCCCCAGTAACCAAAAGTTTCTGTCAACATCAACGCTGCTTGTTCGTAGCTATCTACCTCAACGCCTTTGGGTTTGAGTACTAGTGCTGACACAATCAGCACTCCTAGCGATACAATGCTACCAAAACTCATTCCTAAACCGGCAACTGCGCGATTTACACCGATATACCCTTCATCCCATTTATCTTCTACTGCCCCAGATGAGTAAAAGTAAAATAAATAGGGGCTAATCAAAGCACCCAAAATGCCAACTCCAAGATATAAATAATGAGCGGTATCTTGTTGTGGCAGAGTTGGCAACAAACCACTACCAAGTTGTGTTAGAGATGGATGCAACTTAAAAGTAGCGACAACAAAAACTAGTGTCACCAACCCTAATACGGAAATACCATTTTCAATAATGCCAAAGTTGCCGTACCAAATTAGCAACCAAATTGCAAAGGCAACGGGTAAAGCATACCACTGAAAACTAATACCCGTTAGCAGTTGTAAGGCGATGCAAACACCACCAATTTCAGCTGCTAACACTAGAAAATCAACTATGACTTCGGCAATCAGTGGAATAATATAAAAATTAAACCCAAAACGTTCGCGTACAGCAGCAGCTAAAGTATGCTTGCTAACTGCTGCTAACCGCCCAGACATTTCTACCAAAAAAATCACACAAATTGTACCCAGAATAATCGCCCAGATTAGTTGAAAGCCGAAAATAGATCCAGCCTCTGCTGCTGTAGCGATCGCACCCACATCTAAGAAGCCACCTATACTAGTCACAATCCCCAGCGCGATTTCCAAAACTTTCTTCATGGTTTGTTCTGCTGTGGTAGTTGCGAGTCTAGGGTTCGTCCTTCTAGCGATAAATCCTTAATACTTTGTGCCACTACAGAATAATTTTCTTGTTCAACTGCGGTTGACATTTGCTCTGTGATTTTTGCTAACCGTTTAATATGACCTAAAAGTTCTAACTTGTAAGGCTGGGGAATAGCTGTAGATGATTCTATCTTTGCTATGTTGTCGGTTTCTGTTTGCAACTCTTGCTGTGCTTTGTGCAATGTTTGTTTCGCATAGACTTTTGGCACAGCACCTCGTACCCAAGCATCAGCAACCATTTTACTTGTAGCTGTCCATGACTTTACAGTTCGTAGTTCTTGTGTAAGCCTATCTGTGGCTGCTTCGCTACAAGCGGTTAATAATGTCAACCCTAATAAATAACCTATAAATATCCTTTTCATCAGATGTCTGTCTTCGTAGTCCTCCTTAGAATCTATTCCAGATGTTATTTACCTGTAAGCTTCACCAGTCCCACACCGCCGAAATAAAGCCCTAAAACTGCTCCCGCTAAAAGACTTTGAGTCAAGGGGTCAGTAGAAGGTGTGAGGACGGCTCCTAAAACCACTGCTCCCATAATCACGTAACGCCAACCAGAAACCATTCGTTCTGACGAGACAATATTCAAATTACCGAGCAACAGTTGAATAATCGGAATTTGAAATGCTAAACCTGTGCTGAATAACAGTAGCAGCACAAATTCAAAATATTTATCAATTGACCAAAGTTGTTCAACTACATCTGCTCCGTAGCTAATGAAGAATTTCAAGGCTGCGGGGATAAGAAGTAAATAGGCAAATACTAAACCCGCCCCAAATAGCACACTCGAACCCAAAACCACAGGCCCCAGTAAACGGCGTTCGCGGCGAGTCAGTCCTGGAAGCACAAACTGGATAATTTGGTAAAGAATGAAAGGACTAGTAAGTACGATGCCAGTGTAGGCGGCAACTTTCAAAGAGACAAAGAAATATTCTCCAGGTGCAAGTTGGAGAAATTTTACTCCTTGTGCTGGAACCTCAAGTAACTGGACAATCGGCTTAACGGCAAAGAAACAGCCAATAATGCCTACTGCTACGGCAATCAACGAATAAAAAATCCGTTGCCGCAACTCTTCTAGATGGTCGAAAAGGGACATTTCGACTTCACCAGGCAACTCATCAAGAGGATCGGTGTCTGAGTTGCCATATCCTTCTGGGTCGAGGTTAGGAACGTTTACAGTATCTACGTCTTGTGAAGGCGTCACTTCGCTTCGCTCCGAATTCAAAATTCAAAATTCAAAATTAACAATGCCATAAATAAATTTAGGGGATTGTATCTTTTTTTTGGTCATCGACCATTTTGGTGACTCAGCACTCTTCATTATTTTATCTGGGGAATGCAGCTACTAAGATATGTTTTTGGGTGCTGTGGATTTTTTGTCCTGTTTTTTGGGTTTGCATCTGCATAAGTTAGTAGGAAGACATCTTGTAGGCAATGCCTAACCT